>JBCBLB010000560.1:0-6616 GCA_038520555.1 Myxococcota bacterium
CCGCCCACGGAGCCGATCGACCGCGGCGCGCAGCGGCACCCCCACCACCGCGCCGCTGATCCCGCCCGCCGTGGCCAGGACCAGCATTCTGTTGCTGCCCACCATGTTCTTTATGGTCTGGCATTCCGTGATCATCGCGGCGGTCCTGGCCACGGCGGGCGGGATCAGCGGCGCGGTGGTGGGGGTGCCGCTGCGCGCCGCGGTCGATCGGCTCCGTGGGCGGCTGCCGCTGTGGGGCTATGCGCTGGTGATGCCCCTGTTCGGCGCGATCTGGGGAACGTTGGCGTTGTTCGGCGCGTCGGTCGCGGTCAATGGGATGGTGTCGCCTTTTCTGCTGTGGCAGGCGGTGCTGTTCGGGGGGCCGTTCGGCGCTGTGTTGGTTGGGGTGCTGTGGTTGCCCTATGCCATGGCGTCGGTGCTGCGCGGGCGCCGATGGCCGGTCGCCCTCGCGACGGGCATCCTCTCTCCGGTGATCGCTGCGATGGCGTGGTGGGCGGTCGCGATTCTCTGAAACGACGACCTGCACGCGGACAGAGGGGGGGAGTCTGGGATATACGATCGGATATGGTCGCAGAACGCTCGCGCATCCTCTCGATTGGCACCGCCAATCCGCCGAACTATTACACCCAGCAGCAGGTGCTGGAGCGGTTTCGGATGACCAACCCGGTGGTCCGTCGGATCTTTGCGGCGTCTCATATCAACGGACGGTATCTGTATCTGCCTGAGCCCGATGAGGACGGCATCCCCAGAGAGACCCAGTCGGCGCTGCTCAAGAAGCATCGGAAGGGCGCGCTGGAGATGGGCGCGAAGGCCATCGCCCGCTGTTTGGAACCGATGGGCCTCGAGCCCAAAGACGTCGACTTTTTGTGCTGTGTCAGCTCGACGGGGTTCATGTTGCCGGCGATGACGGCGATGTACATCCGGCACCTGGGGTTCCGGATCGACTGCCAGCGGGTCGACGTGGTGGGGATGGGCTGCCACGCCGGGCTCAACGGGCTCAACCCGGTGACCGCCTGGGCCACTGCCAATCCCGGCCGCACCGCCCTGATGGTCTGCTGTGAGGTCAACAGCGCCCTGTACGTCTACGATGAAGCCGTCGGAAACGGCGTCGTCAACAGCCTGTTCGGTGATGGGTGCGCCGCCGTCGCCGTGCGGGCCGATGCCCGGGATGAGACGCAGTTCGCTCCTCGGGTCCTGGGCTTCCACAGCCACATCATCCCCGAGACCTGGGAAGCGATGAGCTACCACTGGTCCGAGACACAGGGCAAGTTCTACTTCAACCTGGCTCGGGACGTGCCCTATGTCCTCGGCAGCCACGCCCACACCCCCGTTCATGGGCTTCTTGAGCCCTTCGGGCTCAAGACCCGCCATGTCCAGCATTGGCTCGTCCACTCCGGCGGAAAGAAGGTCATCGACGCCATCAAGTACACCGTCGGGATCACCGCACACGATGTGCGCCATACGACGGCTGTGCTGCGGGAATATGGCAACCTCGGCTCTGGCAGCTTTTTGTTCAGCTATCAGCGGCTCCTCGAAGAGGGGGCCGTCCGGCGGGGCGACTATGGCGTCATGATGACGATGGGGCCGGGGTCGACCATTGAAACCGCGCTGCTGCGCTGGTAACGTCTTCTTCTTCCGTCAGGAGCCCGGATGCCCGAATTGTTGGAGACCTTACGCTACGAAGAGCGCGGCGATGTCGCGACGGTCTGGCTGCTCCGGCCCCTGCTGAACATGCAGATGGTCCGCGAGCTGACCGGCGTCTGCGACCATCTCGAGGATGAGAGCGGCTGCAAGGTCGTCGTCTTCCGCGGCACCGACGGCCGGTTCAGCCAGGGCATCGACTTCGAAGAGTTCCGCCCCGACAAGCCCATGGACATCCATGGCTTCAACAAGTGGGAGAAGGTGTGCGTCCGCATCGAGCGGCTGCCCAAGATCACCGTCGCCGCCCTGGAAGGCGCGGTCATCGGCGGGGGGATGCAGCTCGCCCTGGTGTGTGACGCGCGGCTGGCCGCCGGCGATCTCCAGATGCAGCTCAATGAGGTGCGCCTGGGCTTCTTGCCGGGCATGGCGACGTTCCGGCTGGCCAAGTACGTCGGCCTGGGGCACGCAAAGCGCATCATCATGCAGTGTCCGGTCCTCAGCGCCGAAGAAGCCCTTCGGCTGGGGCTCATCGATGAGGTCGTCGGCGCCGGAAGCCGCGATGACCTCGACGCCGCCGTCGCGGCGACCATCGCCCGCTTCCGACCCATCCACCCCGTCACCGTCGCGCTGGCCCGCCGGCTCCTCAACGAGTGCTACGCCGCCGAGTTTGAAGACGCCATCGGCCACTTCCTCGCCGCACAGCACCGCGCGGTGTCCCAGACCGCCTTCCGCAAGACGGTCCAGCAGCATCAACCCGATCGCGACCAGAAGGACTGATTCGGTGCCCAGACCCTTTACGGTCGATCCTGCGGTCATGGACCAGATCCGACCGATGATGAACATCGACGCCGATGCCGTGGCACGGCTCCACCACGCCGCCATGGGCAACAGCCTGTGGGCAAAGCTCGGGCTGCCCTTCTTAAAGACGCTCTACCGCGCGCTGGTCGTCAATGACCGCTTTTTGGGCTTCGTCTATGTCGATGAGCGCAACATCCCTCGTGGGTTCATCGCCGGCAGCACCGATGCGCGCGCCATGATGCGCGAAGTGTTCGAGCAAAGCTACCTCGTGCTGGGCATGAACGCCTTCCCCCGTGCGCTCCGCCCCGCGATCCTCCTCCGCCTGCTGCAGACGCCGCGATACTTCCGCGCCAGCCATCCAGGCGATGAGATCCCCGCCGAGAGCCTGTTCTGTTCCTTTGAACCTGAACTGCGCGGAAAACGGATCAGCGGCCACATCAACAAGGTCCTCTTCGATGAGCTGCTCGCTCGGGGGCATGATCAGGTCAAGATCACCACGGAAGCCACCAACCAGGGCGCCAACCGACAGCTCCAGAGCTGGGGCTTCGAAGAGCGGGGGCGGTTCCGGTTCTATGAACACGAGATGGTCGCCTACGTGCTGAACCTTCATGAGAGCGACCGCGTCGAAGCCGTGAGCCGACACCCGGCGGTGTAGAACACTCCAGAAGGCGCCGGAGTGTCGCGGCCTCGTCGAAAAGATTCATTTGCCGCCTGCTGTCAGACTGTGTATGGGAGAAAGGTGAGAGCGAGCTCCGATGAACGGGCGGCTCTCCTCAACCCAACCGGAGGCAGGCAAATGAAGCAGTACTCGAATGCCCTGATGATGACCTCCGGAGCATCGAACCCGCAGATGGGCACCATCCTGCGCTATCGGTACAACCCGGTTGCCCGGTTCGATCTGGTTTCGCCGAATCAGGGCTGAAATCCACCCTGATTCGCGATTGAACCCCACCCCGGATTGAACCCTGCGCTGGACTGAGCGCCCCCGGGGCAGACGCTCGACGTGACGAGAGGCACGGCGCTTTTGCGCCGATGTCCGCTTCATTTCCCCATCATCCCGTTCCCACACCCGCAACTCGCGCGATCCGTTCGCGCACTCTTCGCGAGGAGGTTCCGATGCTCCGATCCGCATCGGATGAGACAATTCCCGAACGCATCACCACATGGACGGTCCTCGATCTGGCCTGGCCCATCATGGTCTCGATGCTCTCTCACACCTTCATGGGTGTCACCGACACGCTGTTCGTCGGGTGGCTTGGCACCGCCCCGCTCGCCGGGCTCGGCATCGCCCTCACCCTCGTCTATACCCTCCAGGCCTTCCCCATCGGCCTCACCAGCGGCCTCAAGGTCGCCGCCTCACAGCGCGTCGGCGCCGGGCGACATGACGCGGCCCTCCGCCTCACCTGGCAGGGCCTCTGGCTGTCCCTCATCCTCGGCACCTTCATCGCCGCCCTCAGCGGATACAGCCAACCGCTGCTCTCCATGATGACCGACTCTCAGGCCGTCATCGAAGAAGGCGCCGCGTTCCTCCAGATCCGGCTGCTCGGTGTGCCCATCCTGTTCACCGTGTTCTCCCTGAGCGCCCTCTACCATGGCCGCGGGGAGACCCGAACCCCCATGGTCGCCACCCTCATCGGGAACGTCGTCAACGCAGCCCTCGACCCCCTGTTCATCTTCACCCTCGACCTCGGCATCGCCGGCGCCGCCCTCGCCACCCTCGCCGGGCTCTCTGTCAACTGCGGATGGCTCGCCTTCCGGCTCCGCGGCGACCTCTGGGCCGCCGACAGCCAGATCGAGTGGCGGTGGATGAAAGAGATCGGGGACGTCGGAAGCCCGCTGGGCGCGCGGTTTTTCCTCGATAATCTCAGCTTTGTCCTCTTCGCCGCCATGCTCTCCATGATCGGCGACGCCCATATGGCCGCACACATCCTCTCCATCCGCATCGTCAGCGTCAGCTTCCTGCCGGGATACGCTGTCGCAGAAGCCAGCAGTGTGCTCGTCGGGCAGGCCATCGGCGCCCGCAGGGTCGACCTCGCCAGGATCGCATGGAAGCGCGCCATGGGGTTTGCAAGCGCCCTCATGGCTGCCATGGGGCTCGTCTTCTGGATCTTCCCCGATCTCCTCCTCAGCGGGTTCGGCGCTGAATCCGAAGTCTTCGCCCTCGGCAGAGACCTCCTTCGCGTCGCTGCGGTCTTCCAGATCTTCGATGCCGTCGCCATGGTCGGCCTTTCGTCGCTCAACGGCGCCAACGATACCCGATTCACCATGATCGTCAGCGTCGGCGCCGCATGGCTCGTCAAGCTCCCGGTCGGATACCTGCTCGCCGTTCAGTACCAGATGGGCGCCGTCGGCGCATGGTGGGGGCTGCTCGCTGAAATAGTCGTTCTCGCCGGGATCGTCTTCTGGAGGCTCATGGGGAGCGCCTGGCTCGATCGGCGCCTCAAAGACACCGAACCCCTCGCAACCGCCACATAAGCCAACCGCGGCGCAGGCTACGTTGACGCCTGCGCCGCCATCAGCGCTTCGACGAAGTCCAGGCGATCGTTGCCGAAGAACATCTCGTCCCCCACAAAGATCGTCGGCGCGCCGAACGCGCCCCGCTCAATGGCGTCATCGGTCGTCGCCCGCAGCAACGCCTTGGTGTCCGGGTCCACGGCCATCCGGACCGCTTCCTCACCGATGAGATCGGCGATCACGTCCGGACGGGTCAGATCCTGGTCATCGACCCAGTATGCGTTGAACAGCGTCAGCGCCGCCTGCGAGCAGCGATCCGGCTCCAGCGCCGTCAGCGCACGCATCGGAAGCAGCGTGTTCAGGGGAAACGTGGATGGAAACGAGAACGACACCTGGTAGCGCGCCGCCCAGCGGTTCAAGTCCCGCAACATATACCGACCCCGCGCAGGCAGCATCGCCGGCGGCTGGTTGCCCACCGCCTTGAACACCCCGCCCAGCAAGAACGGACGCCACCAGATCGGTGTCCCCAGACGCTGCCCGAGCGCGTCCAGCTGTGTCGCCGCCAGATAACTGTACGGTGAGCCGATATCAAAGAAGAACTCGATCTGTGCGGACATCCGACAACTCCCCATGAGACAGGTCTCTCATGTCTCGTCTATCACACACCGCCCCAACGCGTCCCCAGAGCCGTTCTCGATCACAACCCCGCCGATGCGGTAGGTTGAGGTCATGCAGTTATCGGCAGGTCAGCAGATCAGACACTATACCCTGAACTATCGCCTGGGTCAGGGCGGGATGGCAGAGGTGTGGGCGGCGACGAACAGCATCCTGGGGGTCCAGGTTGCCCTGAAGGTGTTGTTCGGTGGCAACCCCATCCTCCAACAGCGACTGATTCGGGAAGGCCGCGCCCAGGCCGCCCTCGACCATGAAAACATCCTCCCCGTCCGCGATGTCATCGACGTGGGCGGCTCGTTGGGGCTGATCCTGCCGCTGATTCAAGGGCCCTCTCTCGACAAACTCCTCCAACATTACCGGCCGAGCACGGATGAGACGGTCGCGCTGTTTCGTGCCATCGTCGAAGGGGTGGGGCACGCCCATCAACACGGGCTGATTCATCGGGACCTGAAGCCGGGAAACATCCTCCTCGAAGAGCGGTGGGGACGGGTCGTGCCTCGGGTGGCGGATTTCGGACTGGTGAAGGGCTCCGGCCCCAGTTTCTCCGAAAATGAAGGCGTAACCCGGACGAACTCCATGATGGGCACCCTCCACTACGCTGCGCCGGAGCAGCTCCTCGATGCCTCCACAGTCGATCATCGGGCTGATCTGTTCTCTCTGGGGGTCATCCTCGTCGAGATGCTCACCGGGAGGCGCCCCTTCCAGGCGTCATCGCTGCGTGAGCTGTTGGCCGCCTATAAGACGGGGCCCGATTTATCGGGTGTCCCAGAGGCCTTCCAGGAGCTGTGTCTGAGCCTGCTCGCCGATGATGCAAACCACCGCCTCTCCGATAGCGCAATTTTGACGAAGCAATTGGGGATTGTGCATCGTCTCCCCCCGAGACAGGTGTTGGGGTTGGTCAGCGGGGTCGCGAAGGCGATGCGAGAAATTTCTATCGTACACAATGCCCCAAATCCATCCCTGATCCCTTCGCTTTCGGGGGGAGACGATGCACAATCCCCAATTGCTTCGTCAAAATTGCGCTATCGGAGAGGCGGTGGTTTGCATC
>JBCBLB010000834.1:0-3800 GCA_038520555.1 Myxococcota bacterium
CGATGGCCTCAGCCCCGTATCCATCCGCCAATTCCCCACCGATGTCAGCCCTTATGGACTCCGCGGTGCAGCAGGCAATTGTTTGGACATCTGTCTGGATCCGTTCCGGAAAGGCGGGCCACGGCTCGACGCAGGCCGGATGGCGCCCTACACAGAAGCAGACGTCAACCTCGATCGCCGGGTGATGCGAGGTGGGACATGGACGTTTGGGATGCTGGGTTCAACCTCGATCCGATTCTTGATCGAGACGTTCCGCACCCGCTCTGATGCCAGCTTCCGCCTCTGTCGCCCTGCGTCTGGCTTACCTGGGGCGGGCATGGGGCGCGCCCGCCCCTAGCCCCGGGGCGCGCCCACTCCTCACGATGGACGAACGCGGACAATCAGCCGCAGCAAATCTGGCACAATCCTTGCTTTGATTCTGGTCAATCCCTCTCCCAACCCAGAAAGGCTGCCATGATTCTCTCTCTATTGCTGCTCATGAACACCGCTGACGCGGGCACCCCGCTCTCCTTTGGAAAGAGCAAGATCACGTTCTGGGGGTCGCCCGGCCTCACGCCCCCCTTCGACAGACTGGTTGCATGTATTGAGGGTGACGCATCAACCGAATACCCGACCTTCACGCTCCTCGCGGGCGCAGAGGAAGCATACAACCTGTATGTCTTCAAGGAGATCCTCGAAGGAGAAGAGACCAACCTCTTCTGCTATGACGGCATCCTGACCGGCCTTGATGAGAGCTACTTCGACCAACACGTCGAAATGGGCGACTTCAACGACGATGGCAAGGCGGACCTCGCTGTCGTCAGCGCAGAAGACGACGCGGTCTACATCTACAGCGACGTTCGTGGCGTGGAAGGGGTCTACTCCTACTCCGACCACACCAACGAGATCACGGGCGTCAAAACCAGCGCCGCGATGACCAGCGATGAGACCGAGAGCGGAACCGACCTGTACGTTCAGGCATCGTCGAGCACTGCGTACCGATTCACCAGCATCGAAGAGGACTCGATCGATGCAAGCGACCTCGACGCCGTCGAGTTCGGCTGGTAGCGCTCGAGCACGGCGACGCCGAATCGGCTCCGGACGGTCACACCCGCCCGGGGCCGCGCTCGTTGTTGGGTGAGGAGTCTCCTGCCCTCATCCTGGGATCCGCGTCAAGAGACCGCTCCAGAGGCGTTATGTCTCCGGCATGAATATGCGGATTCTGCTCTCTGTTGTCCTCGTCCTTGCGGCATGCAAGCGACCTCCTGCCGAAGAGCCGGGGGATCCGGTGTGTACCGTCCTCTTGCTGGAGGGGCCGCGCAGCAAGACAGACCCACCCGCCCATCTGCCGGATGACCTCGTCTCCATCCTTCACGCGAGCCAGGAGACCGCGGCATACGCTGCGACGTTTCATTTCGGATTTCGCGGCCTGGGCCCTCACGAGAACCCGGTGAGTTCGTCTCGGAAGCTCGCTGTCGAGCTGAGCGCGCATGACAACACCCACCGGCTCGCGTGGTCGCTGCAGCGGCCATCTGGAGATGCGTTCACAGAGGGGACGTTCGATACGATCGACGCCGAATGGCGCCTCCATGTTGAGGAGAACACCTGGGACAAGGTGGACGGCCTGCGCTTTGGCGTCGCCGCGCGCTGCGAGTGACCCCGCAGGCGCGATCGCGCCTGCGGGGGTGCGCGGTCTGGCGTGGGTTCAGTCGATCTGAACGCGGAAGAAGATGCTGTAGAGGACGGGAACGGCTCCCAGGGTCAGCACCGTGGCGAAGGCGAGGCCGAAGATGATCGCGATGGCCATCGGCTCCCACATCGGCCCGCCGCTCACCCACAAGGGCACCAGCCCCATGATCGTCGTCGCGGTCGTCAAGAGGATGGGCCGAAGCCGCCGCTGCGCGGCCTCGATGATGGCGTCTGCCGGCGAGCGGCCGAGCTCCTCGATCTCCAGTTGAATGCGATCGAGCAGCACCACTGCGTTGTTGATGATGATCCCCATCAACGAGATGATTCCCAGCAGGGTCATAAAGCCCATATAGGAGCCGGCGATCAGCAGGCCGCTGACCACACCGATGAGCCCCAACGGGAGGGTCGCCAGCACGATGGTCGGCCGACGGATCGAGTTGAACTGAAACACCAGCAGGAAGACGATCATGGCGGCTGCGATGGGCAGCTTGTCGAAGATCGCCGCGTTGGCTTCGCTGGAGGCTTTGTCTCGGCCCTCGACGCTGTAGCCCATGCCGACGGGCCAGTCCGCCTTCTGTTTTTCCAGCCACGCTTCGATGGCGGCGTTGACGTCGTCGAGCTGTGTGACGTCCTCGTTGAGAGAGGCCTCGACCTTGACGGCGCGGGTGCGATCGCGGCGGCGGATGAGCGATGGCTCGAAGGCCATCGAGACATCGGCGACCTGGAGCAAGGGGACCGAGCGGCCGGTGGACTGGGACTGGACCTGGATGGTCTGCAGCCGATCCAGGTCTCCCCGATCGGCCTCCTCTGCCCGCAGCATCACCGGGATGGGCTCGACGCCTTCGCGAAACTCGGTGGCTTCCAGCCCAGAGAGGCTGCTCTGTAGCGAGACGGCGATGTCCTGGCTGCTGACGCCCGAGCGCATGGCCCGATCCTGGTCGATCTCGACGACCAGTTTCTTGACCTGCATCCCCCAGTCGTCCTGGATGCCATACACCCCTGGGATCTCGGAGAGCTGTCGTTTCAGATCCTCGATGACCTCGAACAGGGCGTCGCTGTCACGGCCTGTGATCTGGAAGCCGATGGGATCGCCGACGGGCGGGCCCATCTCCAGCGGGCGGATGTTGGCCACCAGATCGGGGAACCGCTCCCCGCAGAAGGCACGGAGCTTCTCCCCGGCCGCGATGGCTGCGTCGCGATCGCGGGCGTTGAGGATCATGATGCCCGTCGAGGTGCTCGGCGAGGCGGGGTTATAGGTCAGCACAAACCGCGGACCGCCATCCCCCATAAACGAGACCCAGTCGACGATCTCGTCTTCCAGCTCCGAGGCGAGGAACTCCTCGATCTCCCAGACGACCGACTCTGTCTCCTGCATCGAGGTCCCGGTCGGCATGTTGAGCTTGGCGGTCAGCAGGGGCCGGTCGGATTCTGGGAAGAACGTCGAGGGCAACAGCGACACCCCCGCCAGTGAGATCCCGAACAGCCCGATGAGCACGCCCAGCGTGACCCACCGCCTGCGCACCATCGCCTCCAGCGTTCGCCGGTACCAACGGTAAAACGGCGTGTTGAACGGATCGGCGTCCGGCTGCCGGGCGGTGGGGCGGAGGACGTTGACCGAGAGCAGCGGGATGAGCACCAGCGACAACAGCCAGGAGCTGCAAAGCGCGATGGTCACGACCTTGAAGAGCGGCGCCGTATACTCGCCGGCGTTGGACTCGGCCAGGTAGATGGGCAGAAACGCCGCGATCGTGGTCAGGGAAGAGGTCAACAGGGGCGTGCTCAGCTCTTTCGCCGAGGAGACCGATGCGTCAAAGCCGGACTTGCCCTCCTCCATCTGAACCAGGATCGACTCGCTCATCACGATGGCGTTGTCGACCAACATGCCCAGGGCGATGATCAGGGCCGCCAGCGAGATCTGATCGATGCCCACGCCGAAGATGCTCATCAACCAGAACGTGGTCAGGATGGTCATCGGGATCAGGCTGGCGACCACCAGCCCGGTGCGCAGCCCCAAAAACGCCAGCATCACCACGATGACCAGGATCACGCTCTGAATCAGGTTGCTGATGAAGTCGTTGACGGACTTGGAGACGATCTCGGGCTGGAAGACGATGACCTCCATCTCCAGGCCG
>JBCBLB010000412.1:0-8996 GCA_038520555.1 Myxococcota bacterium
GCATCACCGGCGCCCACAAGCTGGGCGCAGACTGGTGGCCCTGGGGCGACTTCCACGCGGTCTATTACGTCCTGATGCTCACCAACTGGCGGCGCTATGAGGGCATCGCATGGCTCGCCATGGTCGTCCCGTTCACCCAGCTCGCCACGATCGTCACCCTGATCTTTGAGATCACCTGGTTTATGGTGCCGCTGGCGCTGGTGTATCGCGCCAGCCGCACCCGCCCGGGGCAACTTCGGTCGCTGTCCAACCGCCTCGACCTGCGCACAATCTACGTCCTGGTCGGGTCCGGGATGCACCTGAGCATCTGGCTCACCCTGAACGTGGGCTCATTCTCAGCGGTGACCGTCGCGCTATACACCTGCCTGTTCCACCACGACGAGTATGTCGCGCTCTGGAAGCGCCTGTCCTGGGGCCGCCGCTGATCACGACGGCGCCAGGGCGAGCGAGAAGCGCACCGCCGTGTCCGCGACCGGCTGCTCCGCCGCCGCCCATATCAACACCGGCGTCCGAGCCATGGCCTGGAGGGTCTCCTTCAAGGCGCGGAGCTGCGCCTGTGTCTCCTCGCTGGCGCCAGAGACATCCACCGTCAGCCGCTCCACCGCTCGCGACTGCGACACCTGGAGCATCGATCGGTGCGCCCGGATCGCCTTCAGGATCGCACGCGCATCGACCATACCGGCCGGGGCGGCCGTAGCGGCCAGCGGCTGCGGTGGCGGGGTGATGTGGATCGAGATCGTGTGTTCCGCTGAACGGTACAGTCGCTGATACAACGCCTCGGTCACGAACGGCAGGTACGGCGCATATGCCCCGAGAAGCATCCGGATCGACTCCCAGAGCGACGCCTGGGCGGCGAGGCGGCTGGTGGGTGAATATCGCTCAGGGTTCCACAGCCGGTCTTTGATGATCTCAAGCCAGTCGTCACAGTACGTCAACCAGAAGAACCGATCGAGCCGCTCTCGGCCCACGGCATAGTCACCGTTCGCCATGCCATCGTGCATCGCGCGGAGCGCATCGCTCAGCTCGGCGAACATCCATCGATCTTCAGGCGGTCGCTCGCCCACCGCCAGCCGCACCGCCGCCGGGTTGAAGTCCTCCCACTGCATCGAAGCGAGCCGGGCGGCGTTCCACAGCTTCATCACCAGCTTCCGCCCAGCGCGCACATCCTTCTCGTGGTACCGCAGGTCGCTGCCCAGGCGGGCGCTGGCTGCCCAGTGACGGAGCGCATCGGCGCCATACTTCTCGATCACCTGCTGCGGATCATAGCGGTTAAATCCGTTCTCATCGGTATATTTTGCCAGATCACGCTTTGAGATTTTCTTGCCCTGTTCGTTGAGCCCCCACCCGGAGATCATCACCCCCTCCCAGGGCAGCCGATCGTGATGGAGGTGGCCCTTGAGAAGCGTATAAAACAGCCAGGTTCGGATGATCTCGAAGGCCTGCACACGGAGGGTCATTCTCTCCGGTCCGGCGGCGCGGCCGGGGCTGCCAACCCAGTTGGCGTTGATCTCCGGGGTCAGCGAGGAGGTCATCCAGGTGTCCATCACATCGGTTTCCCCGGTCAACCCCCCGGAGCAGCGCGGACACACCTCCAGCGGCGGCGGATCCTCGGCCGGATCCACGGGCAACGAGTCGAGCGGCGCGAGCACGACTTCGCCGCAGTCATCGCATCGCCACAGCGGAAAGGGCACCCCGTAGTATCGCTGCCGAGACAGATTCCAGTCATAGCGCAGCCCTTCGATCCACCGATCGAGGCGCACTTTCATCCACTCCGGCTGCCACCGCAGCGCATCGGAGCGGGCCAGCAGCGCCACCTTCAGATCGAGCATGCGGAGGAACCACTGCGGCGCCATCTGCCACTCCACCGGAGCCTGGGTTCGTTCAGCCACCGCCACCCGCTGCCGAATCTTCCGAGCGCCCTGGTGGCAACCAGCGCCTTTGAGGGCTTGGATGATCTCACCGCGGGCCTGGAGGACGGTCTTCCCTGCCCAGGTCCCCGCCAGCGCGGTCATCCGTCCGTCTGGGCCCACCGCGATCCGGGTCTTCAGCTGGTCTCGCTTCCACCGGGCCACATCGTCGGCGTCCCCGAAGGTGCACACCATCATCAGCCCGGTCCCGAAGTCTGGATCCACGTCCCGATCGGCCCGGATGGTCACCCCATGCCCGAACAGCGGCGTCTGGGCGGTCTGCCCGGTGAGGTGCATATACCGTGGATCGTCGGGGTGGTGGTAGAGCGCCACACAAGCGCACAGCAGCTCCGGGCGGGTCGTCGAGATGATCAGCGGCTCCCCGGATGGGCCCTGGAAGGCCAGATCATGCAGCTTCGTCTTCCGCTCCAAGGTCTCCAGATCGGCCTGGGCGAGGGCGGTCTCCATGGTCGGATCCCATAGCACCGGTTCTTCAGAGCGATAGATCCGGCCGGCCTCGAACAGTTCGATGAACGACTTCTGTGCGGTCCGCCGACAGTGCGCATCGATGGTCGAGTATGACAACGACCAATCCACCGAGAGGCCGAGGGCGGTCCATAGCGTGCGATACTGTTGAGCACCCCGCCGGGTTTCTTCGAGGCACCGGGCGCGGAAGTCCGCCCGGGAGATGCTCCGTTTGTCCAGGTTGTGGGTGGTCTCTACATATCGCTCGGTGGGGAGTCCGTTATCATCGAAGCCCATCGGATAGAAGATCCGCCGGCCTCCCATCCGATGGTAGCGGACGATGATCTCCGCCTGGGTGTATGACATGGCGTGGCCGACGTGCAGATGGGCGGCGGACACATAGGGCGGCGGCGTGTCCACGGAGAAGATCTCGCCCTCGCCGTCCGGATCGAACCGATACAGCGCGGCGTCTTCCCAGAGCGAGCGGCACTCGGCCTCCAACAAGCGGTGATCGAAGGGGTCTTGAATGGGTGTCATGGTCAGGGTCCTCAACGGGATGAGTCCCCCGTCACAGACGGAGAGAACCTGACAGGCTCAACACAACCGACGCAGAGAGGTCCTCCCGCCCGGCGGCGAAGAGTCCGCAGGCGTCGCGACGGGGGCAGTGTGTGGGGGGCTGCTCAGGTCGCGACAGAGCGGACGACTGCGACGACGACGACCACAACGCTGACACACAGGACGTTCAGTGCAGCAGGGATCGCGGTCGACATTTTCTCTCCTTCGAGGCGTCGTCTTTTTTTTCCTAACCGCTTCCTTCGATCCGATACACCAACCCGCTCTGATAATCGGCCACATACACGCGACCATCGGCATCTCGGCCGAACGTCGAGATCAACATCCCGAACCGGCCGAGGCTATGGACCAACGCGACATCTGGATTGGCTTTCTTCTCTTCGGGCAGTTCAAGCGCCCAGATCCGACCCGAGGTGAAGTCGCCGAAGACATACTTGCCGTTGAGGGCGGCGTCCTGGGGATGGGTGACCACATAACCGCCGGTGATCGAGGTCCCCTCGGCGTGCGGATACTCATAGATGGGATCGACGATCCCGTCCTCACCAGGCACCGGGCAGCCGTCCACCGAAGGCGGGAAGCAGTGGCGCCCCTCTCGCACGCTCCAGCCCAGGTTATCGCCAGCGGTCACCACATCGACCTCTTCATAGGTGTTCTGGCCCACGTCTGCGACGATCATCCGTCCGTTGGTGTCGAAGGAGTACCGCCAGGGATTGCGCAGCCCGATGGCCCACGCCTCCGGCGCATAGGTCGCATCCTGGATGAAGGGGTTATCGGCCGGGATCGCATAGCCGCGCGTGTCGGTGGGATGATCCACATCGAGCCGGAGCATGGCGCCCAGAAAGCTCCTTCGGTTCTGGCCGTGGGCGTGCGGATCGTCTCGCCAGCCGCCGTCACCGAAGCCGACATAGAGCATCCCGTCCGGGCCGAAGATGACCTGCCCGGCGTTGTGGTTGGCATAGGGCTGCCGGACCGAGAGGATCGTCCGTGACGGCGCGGTGGTCCAGATCTCTGCCGAGGGATCGGCGACGGTCCACTCCGCGATCTCCGTACAATCACCGTCGGGCTTCTTGGCTACATAGTTCACATAGAACCGTCCGTTCTCTGCGAACCCCGGGTGGAACGCGAGACCGAGCAGCCCCTGCTCCGAGGCGACCTCAACGTTGACGTCCATCAACAACGCGCGATCTCCGTAGCCTTCCGCGCCGGCGCGCATCACCCAGGCCTTGCCGCCCTTCTCCAGGACGACCATGCGATCGGAGGCGCCTGGTGGAAACTGGACATCGGTGATGGCGGTGAACCCGTCCGCGACGGGCCGGAGTCGAACCGGGATCCTGGCGCGTTCGGCATCTGCGCCGTCGTAGATGGGAGACAGCGCGCCATCGCGTTGGCCGCCTCCGGCATCGCGCGCCTCATATTCGTTGGAGAACATGCGCACGGCCCAATTCCGGGCTGGCTCACAGCCGGTCACCGTCAGCGCCATCAACAGTCCCATCGCTCGCGTCATCGCTTCGTCTCCTTCGAGATCATCCGACGCCCCAATGATAGCGGAGCGCTCTGGATCCAGTACACTGGAGGGCATTCAGTGGAGGGCTGCCATGAAGACGTTCGCCATGCTGACCTCTGGCGGAGACGCGCCGGGGATGAACACTGCGCTCGCAGCCGCGGTCAAGGTCGCTGCGGAAGCGGGCGCGCAGAGTTTGGGGGTGCGGGACGGCTACCGGGGCCTCCTCCGGGATCAGCTGATCCCGCTCGCACCGCGCGACGTCGACGCCTACTGGCAACGGGGCGGGACCGAGCTGGGAACCGCCCGCTGCCCGGAGTTCCATGACCTGGACGCCCGGAAGACCGCCGCAGCGCACCTGATCCAGCGGGGGGTCGATGGGCTTCTGGTCATCGGTGGAAACGGCTCGCTGGCCGGCGCCGCGGCCCTCCAGGCGCTCATCCCCGACATCCCGATCGTCGGGATCCCGGCCAGCATCGACAATGACCTGGGATGCACGTCGATGGCGCTCGGGGTGGACACCGCCCTGAACACCATTGTCCAGGCCTGTGATCGAATCTCAGACACGGCGCGATCCCATCGGCGCATCTTCATCGTTGAGGTGATGGGCAGAGACTGCGGGTACCTGGCGATGGCCTCGGCCCTCGCTGCGCGCGCAGACGCCATCATCACCCGGGAGCAGAACAAGCCCCTCGAACAGCTCGTCGAGGAGCTCGGTGCCATCGCGAAGGCCGCCAACCATCGGGGCAAAAAGCGGGTCCTCATCATCAAAGCCGAAGGCGCCAGGGTCCCGCTCACCGAGCTCGTCGCACACCTCGCGGGGGATCATGGCTTCGCCGTCCGGACCACCGTGCTCGGCCATATGGTCCGCGGCGGCTCCCCCTCGTTCCGCGACCGGCTCATCGCGGGGCGGCTCGCCTTCGCCGCCGTGCGCTGCCTGCTCGACAATCAGCGGGGCATGGTGGGTTGGGAGCCTGTGGAAGACGGCGGCGCCCCCACCCATGACCCAGCCATCCAGCGGTTCTCCTTCGCCCGTGTCCTCGAAGAAACCCAGGCGTTGTTGTCCGGGACGCATCCTTCGACCATCCGGCGGCTGCGGCTGCTCGACGTGGGGCAGCGCGTCCTGCCCATGTGAGCCATCAGGCGCTCAGCCCCACCCGGCGCCGCGCTTCCAGGCACGCGGGGCCGCCGACCTCCAGATCCCGACACCCCCGCGGCCGGTCCGCATAGATCTGACAGCGATACGGCGCCTGGTGTGATGCCAACGCGACACAGTGCCCTGCTGGTCGGGGCAGCTGCGGCCCCCAACCGTGGTCGACCACCCACTCCGGCCGGCGCAGCAAGACAGGATTTCCCGGCTCCACGTCGACGACATCGAACCCCTGACGACAGCACGCCCCACAGTCGGCGCAGTCTCTCGCGGTCAGCAGGCGCTGTCGGTACCGGCAGGCTGGCGTCTGGGGCGAGACCGCCACATCCGCGCGGCGACACCGCGCATCGTCGAGCCACGCACACCCCCCGCAGGAGGTTGTCCCATCCCCCGGCGGGAGACCGGTGGGGTGACGCGGACGCGCCTGAGACAGCAGACCATCCGACGAGATCCGACGCAGCACGTCGGCGATATCTGCGGTGGCCTCAAGCGCTTGAGCGATCGCAGCCGCCCAGGGCCCCTGGGTCGCCCGGCGCCATCCCGCCCTCGCTGGCACAAGGGCCGGATCATCACAGGGCCCGAGGGGGTCGGCCGGCAACGCGTCATAGTACGTCCGATGCACCGTCGTCGGGGCCAGCACTGCGCGCAAACCGTATGGATCGGAGAGGGCCGCTTGAAGACGGTGGCAGGCATACTCACGGAGAATGTCCCGGTCGTCGATGTTCTCCAGCCCCCAGTCAGGCAGGCGGTGCGCGCTCGGCCCCTCGACAAGGGCGTGGCAGATCTCATGAAAGATCATCTGTGCGAGGCAGTCATCGGGATCGAAGCCAGAGGGCTCCGAGATGGTCAGTGTCCGCTGCCCATCCCAGGAGGCAAACACCTCATCAGAGCGCGCGACAACCATCCCCAGCCGGCTGGCGGCGGCGCGCCAGATCTCATCGACCGGATCGCGGTAGTCCGGCCCGAAGGACCGCTCATCCGCGGGCATGGTAGAGGTGGTGGTGGACATGATGATTGGATGGGGTGAAGGGTGTCCCGATTTGCACCGGCGGTCTGGCGAATGATGCAGCGAGGGCGGGTGGTGCTCTGGCATGGCCAGACCGGCCGCCATGCGGCGCTCTCTCCGGAAACGGTTGAAGAGGTAGAGCGCTGGACGCCCGATCTCCCACCGCCGCCCATGTTGGCCCCTATCGCTGCGCGGCTGTCCGCGCTGCACTTGCTGGCAGAAGATCCGGTCCCTGACCTCGCCAACCTGCGCCCGGCCCGATCCCGGCACGCGCTGTTGTTCCCTGCGTCTCGCCAGCTCTGGGCGCCGCTGCCAGGGATCCGCACCCCCGGTGGCTTCGCCTATGCCGCCCGACCGCTGAGTGAGGCGCAGGTGGCGCTATGGCGAACCTGTAACGGTGCGCGCACCACCGCTACAATTGCGGAACGGTGCGGCTGCCCCCTAGAAGAGGTGCTTCGGTTCTTTTCCACCTTGACCCATCCTTCGGTCCAGGCCCTGCAGCTGCGTCCGGATCCAACGCGGGCGCGGGCGCCGGGGCTGCTCCACCTCGTCGCCCCGGAGCGGCCGCCGTCGCCGCGGCCGTCTCATCTGTATGGCCCCGCTGGCGAAACCACGCTGGCGCAGTGGCATGTCGAGGACATCACAGACGGTGAGCGTCACTTCGACGATCGAGAGACAACAGTCGCTCATGCGTTCGCGGTCCCGCATCCTGGCCTTGAGGGCCAATTGTATGGCGCGCGTTTGTATGATTCGCTGGCGACGCGGGGGCTTATCCCTGATGACGACGGCGTGTTGCTGGAGATCGGCCCAGGTGATGGCGAACTGGGTGCTGCATGGCGAGAGCAGGCGGCGCTCCGCGGCCGGCCTCCCGGGGAACACATTCGCCTTGACATCTCGCCGACGTTGTTGGCCACTCAGCGCCGCCGACAGCCCGGCACACGCGAGATCCTGGGAAGCGCGACCGACATCCCGTTGCTGGACCGTTCGGTCGATCTCATCCTCTGCAATGAAGTCATCGCCGATCTCACTGCAATACCCTATGATCCGGAGGAGACACAGGAGGGCGACGCCATCGACGCGCTACGCGCCCGGGTCGCAAAGTATCGCCTCCCCACGCCGCGCGGTCCGCGGTGGTACAACCTCGGCGCGTGGCAGATGCTCGAAGAAGTCGCCCGTATCCTGAAGCCGGGCGGCGCGGCGGTGATCACCGAGTTCGGCGCCATCGACCGGGATCCTCAGGAGACCGAACAGCTCGATCACCCAGAAGTGAGCATTCGGTTCGATCACTTGATGGTCATCGGACGAACCCTGGGGATGCGGATGCAATGCGTTCCGCTGGCCGAGCTGCTCGACATCAAGGTCCAGACACACTGGCTCGCCCAACACAGCTATGCGGCGCTGCGCGCTCGGGCGCGATCTCACAGCGGGCACCTGCCCGCGCGGGCATGGACCGCGCAGACCCTGCCACGCCCCGAAGCCGTCGAAGGTTTAGAATGGACCCCGCTGACCAATCCTGGGCCCGGGCCACTGGTGACGCGGTTTTATGCATTGATCGCACATCAGCCATGGTACCTTCACCCGGCTGACATCTAGCAGCGGTCGAATTGGTCATGCAGGGTGAGCTGAATTAGTTCCTCGAAACTCGTCGAACTATTCAGCACGACTGCCTATCTATGGGGATAACCTGTTGTTTCGTACAATTGGTCTCCAGATATGATTTACATGCTGTACAACGAATGGACGCTACTGAAACGGAGCCACACGTCTTGTCCCCTTCTGTCGCCAGACTGATCGTCCTTCAGGATGAGACTCCCCTGAAGACCATCTTTGTCAGCGATACACCAGTCCTCATCGGACGAAGTGAACGGGTGCAGGTCAGCGTCAATGATCCCCAGGCTTCACGGATGCACGCGGTGTTGTGGCTCGAAAACGGGCGACTGTGGATCCAGGACCTCAACAGCACCAACGGGACGATGCTCGACGGCAGGCGCCTCGAAGGCATTGAGAGCATTCGACAGGACGCCGAACTTCGCGTCGGCGAGACGCGGATTCGGCTCGAACCCATCGCCCACGTTCAGCCGATCCTCTGGATGGAGACGATCGGCGGCGAGCAGAGCTGGCCCCTCGACGCCCGCACCCACACCATCGGTCCGGACAATGACGCGGACATCCGGCTGGACGGCGCGCCCGCGTCTCAGCTGGTCGTCCGCGACGACGGGGTCACCATGCTCCATGTCGGCAGCCGGCGGCTGCCGCTGACCCTCCAGCGCTCTTTCCGCCTGGGTGTGCTGACCCTGCGGATTCGGTAGGGCGCCCCTTGAGATTCGAGCAGCTCATGGGGTTCGGGGACCGTGGACCCAAGCTCTGCCCGCGCCCGCCGCAGGCGCAGGGTCA
>JBCBLB010000536.1:0-6891 GCA_038520555.1 Myxococcota bacterium
CGCCTGGAAGAGGTCGATGCGCTGGAGTCTGTGACCACCCTGGAGCGGATCGATCTGACCGGCTGCATCAACCTCCAGAACGTCGAGGGGCTTCGGGCGCTGGCAAACCTTGAGGATGTCACCCTCCCCAGCAGCCGCGGGGGCTGGAACCGGGTGTACAACCGAAAAGAGCTGACCGAGCTGCAAGCCACCTTGACCGCCCGGCACGCCACTCGCCAGGCGATGGAGCGGGGCGATCCCACCACGGTCAAGGTTCGCGAGCTGTTGATCCATGGCGACCTCCACCATCAGATGCAGGCGCTTGAGGTGATGCGCAGCTTCGGCCCGGAGTTCGCCGAAGCGGTGCTGGTCGACTGCTACCTGAATGAAAATGGCGACATCATCGTCCCCTTCGGTGAGCCGAGCGAGTCCGTCCTGATCGCTCTGGTGGAGATGGGCCGGATCAGCCGGCCGGTCAAGCAGCTCCGTCTATATGGCGATCTGTTCGGCAAGCTCAATGTTCTGAAGCACCTGCCGGACCTGGAGATCCTGGAGCTGCAGGACATGAAGCAGCTGATCTCGCTGTCGGGCATCGAGCACTGCCAGCGGCTGCACACCCTGAAAATTGACAACGCGCCTCGGTTGTTCGACATCTCTTCCCTGCGGCGGGCCCGCTCGCTGGTGCGCCTGGAGATCGGCGGTCGCTCTCGGCGCCAGGGCATGTCGCTGGCGCCGGCGATCAACACAGCGGCGCTCCGGTCGCTGGAGACGCTGGTCTATCTCCAGGAGCTGGACGTCACGGGCTGCGGCGCCATCGAGCTGGACGTCGTGGGTCAGATGAAGGGCCTGCGCACGATGAAGGTCTCGGGCATCCTCCCGCCGCACGGCCTCAGCCGGATCGCGCACCTCCACCGGCTCGAAGAGATCGAGATCCGCAACTGCCAGCAGCTGGAAGATCTGCACCCCATCCGGCAGATGCCGAAGCTCAAGCGCCTGATCCTGGAGAACTGTCGGGATCTTCGAGAGCTGCGGCCGTTTATGGACGCCCCTCTGCTCGATGCCCTCCAGATCGGTGGGGAGAACATCATCGACGCGGCTCCGCTGGCCGGGCAGACCGCCCTGACCTATCTGGCCCTCCAGAACATGCACGCCTTGGCGTCGTTGGACTTCGTCTCGGGGATGACCGGCCTGGAGACCTTATATATCGGCGGAGCCCAACCGGAGACGCTTCAGTCTCTGTCGACGCTGACGGCGCTGTCGGACCTGACGGTCCAGATGATGCCGAAGCTCCGGACGCTGGATGGTTTGGAGCGCTGCACAGCCCTGGAGACCCTTCGGATCGAGGGGGGCTGTGACGCGCTGGCATATACCGAGGCGCTGTTGGAGATGAACGCCCTGACCTCGCTTCGCCTGCAGCCGACAGAGGCCCTCCAGGTGCCGCCGAAGCGGCCTCAGGACGTCAACCTCAACGCATACCGGGGCCAGCTGCGGGCGCAGCTGAACCATAAGCAGAAGGTGACCCGAAGCGCGCTCCATTCGGCGTTGGACGATAAAGATCACGAAGCGGTGGGGCGGGAGCTGGCCGACCTGCGCGCATTCCAGGATCCGCGCCTGGTCGTCGCGCTCCTGGCCGACCTGCGCGTTGCGGGGGGGCGACCGGTCGGGGGGCTGTTGTCTGGCAGCCCTTTGGCCCACCACGCCCTCGTGGAGACGCTCCGGGTGGGGGTGTCGCTGTCGGTGGAGCGCTGCCGGGCGCTCGCGGCGTCTCTCACCGAGGCGCTGGAGATGCCGGATGGCTCGTCGGTTTCGCCGCAGGCGGTGCAGGGCGGACGGCGCAACAAGTGAAGACGCCGGACGCGTGCTGCGTCCGGCGTGATGTCGAGCACGGGGTCTGGCTCAGAGGTCGGTGCTGCCGAAGATGAGGAAGACCGCGCCGCCGTCGTCGACGTTGGTGTCATCGTAGGGGGCGCCGCCGAGGACGTCTGCGTAGTCGTCGTCGTTGACGTCGAAGCCCATGAATTCTTCTTCATCGAGGTTGTAGCTTCCGCCCGCGATCCGGGTCCCGAGGCGGTCGCCGTTCTCCTGTCCGGCGAGCTTGACGCCGTTTTCGGCGATGCTTTCGGTGCCGAGGATGGGCGAGGGCACGACATAGACCGCGCCGCCGTTGCTGGCGCCGAAGTCATCCTGGGAGGCGCCGATGAGCAGGTCATCGCGGCCGTCGTTGTCGACGTCGCCGGCGCCGGCGACGGCGGAGCCGAGGTAGTCGTCGTTGTTCTCGGCTTCGATGATGGCTTCTGCGGTGGCGAGGCTCTTGGTGGAGGTGACCGGTCCATGGATGACGTAGACGGTGCCAGACTGCGGCCCTGCGGAGGTCTGCTCGGGCGCACCGACGATGACGTCGTCGCGGCCGTCGCCGTTGACGTCCCCGGCGAAGGCGACCGACCAACCGGCGAAGGAGGCGGTGGACTCACCGTAGCGGATGCCTTCTGCGGTCCCCAGGGCGATGGACGCGGTTCCATCGTATTCGACGAGGTAGAACCCACCGACCGCGCTGCCGCCGACGTCCATCTGGGGGGCGCTGACGAGCATATCGGTGGCGCCGTCACCGTCGTGGTCACCACCACCGGCGACCGAGTACCCTGCCCATTCCCCAGGCTCGGTGCCAGAGAGCTTCTGATCCGCGAAGCTGAGGTTGAGCGGGGTGCTGGTGGACAGCGGGCCGAGCAGCAGGTATGCCGCGCCGGCGTTGCGGACGGTGCCGCCAGTGCCGTTGGGATCGTGCAGGTAGGCGCCGACGATCAGGTCGGAGTAGCCGTCTTCGTTGACATCGCCGGCTTCATCGATGGAGTAGCCGGCCCAGTCGAACGCGGATTCACCGTAGTACAGGGCGTCGTAGACGGTGTCGACGTCGTAGTCACCGTTGAGAGGGCCGTTCACGATATACACCGCGCCCGATTCCAGGGCGCCAGCGGTCGGACCGTCGTACCCATATGCGCCCGCAGCGAGGTCACTGATGTTCGACGCATCGCCGTCCTGGTTGTCGAGGCCGGCGACCGAGATGCCGAGGTAGTCCTGCTGGTTGGCGCCTTCGAGCTTGGTGACGTAGGTGGCCGCGATGGAGGAGACACCACCGGCGAGGTCCCAACCGGTGACATAAACCGCGCCGTTGGCGTTGCCCGGGGGCAGACCATCGTAGCGGCTGGCACCGAAGATCAGATCGATCTCATCGTCGGAGTCGTTGTCGAAGTTCCGGACGAAGTCGACCGAGTCGCCCATCCGCTGGGACTCTTCTTCGCCGTACCAGGTCCCTTCGACGCTTGCGGGGTCGGTGACGGTGTCGCAGTTGTTGTCGCGGCCGTCTTCGATGATCTCGGGCAGGCCGGGGTTGACTTCATCACTGGAGTCATCGCAGTCCTCACCGGCGTAGGCGGCAGACTCATAGCCGTCGCCGTCTGCGTCGAAGTCCGAGTCACCAGCGCAGTCGCGATCGATGCCGTCGTACCAGATCTCGATCGCGTCGGGGCGGATGTTGGGGTCATCGTCGTTGCAGTCTTCGTCGTTGCTGACGTAGCCGGAGGGACGGGCGCAGGCGTCGATGGTCGGCTTGTCAGGCGAACCGTAGTTGTCCGTGTCATCATCGGCGTACCAGGTGACGGTGTCAGTGCCGTTGTCGACGGTCCCATCACAATCATCGTCTAGCTCATTCCCGCAGACTTCTTTGTAGTCAGGGTTGACGAAGCGGTTGCCGTCGCAGCAGTCATCGTTGTTGCCGATGAAACCGGCGACGAAGTCCGCGCAGAGCTCGATGGGTTCGAGGAGGACGTTGCCGGGATCGTCCAGCTCACAGACCGGCAGACCGCCGACGTCCTCATACCGCTGTCCGTAGCCGTCGCCATCACGGTCGGGCCAGAATTCGTTGGCGTTGGAGAGGCTGGGGTCTTCTTCGTTGATCAGACCGTCGCAGTCTTCATCGAAGCCATCGGGGTCACAGACTTCGGTGCCGGCGGGGTTGATGTCGATGCGAGTGTCGTTGCAGTCGACGGTCCAGTTCGCGGGATCGTCGTGCGCTTCTGGATCGTTGGTCAGGTCCGGGGCCGGGTCGACGTAACCAGAGGGCTGGGAGCAGGCGCGGAACTGGGTGTAGATGGAGCCGAAGCCGTCGCCGTCTGCGTCCTGAAGGTAGATGAGGGCGTCTTCTGCGGTGCCTTCATCGGTGTTGCCGTCACAGTCGTTGTCAATCCCATCGCACATTTCGATCTGTTCAGGGTTGGCGTCCCGGTTCGTGTCGTCACAGTCGATCTGGTTGTTGACGTAGCCTTCCGGCTGCGCGCAGGCGCGGACGAGGCCCTGCCCTTCCTGGGGCGGGATACCGAAGCCGTCGCGGTCGAAGTCAACAAACCACACCTGCGCGTCGAGGGCGCCGTCCTCATCGATGGCGGTGTTGCAGTTGTCATCGCGACCGTTGCACAGCTCGGAGGCATCCGGGTGGACAAGCGGGTCCTGGTCGTTGCAGTCACCGTCGTCGATGCTGAAGCCGTCGTTGTCTTTGTCGAGGAAGGTCAAATCTGCGGTGTCGTCACCGCCACCGTCGTCACAACCGACGAGGGCCGCGGAGAGGATCATAGAAGAAAGAAGCAGGGTACGCATGCCGGACACTCTCGGGTTTGGATTGCGTCTGAGACTGTGGGGATAGCCCACTTTAGCGTCAGCGCGCGCCGACCCGCTACCCCTACCTGAGATCCCCGGGAGATCAATCGGCAGATGCAGGTCAGGGAAAGTGGGTGTAAAACCATCTGCAGACTTCAACACCCGTAGAGATCATGGACATCAAACCTGCTCACACGATCATCGTGATGCTCGCTGGCCTGGCCGTCAGCCCCCTGGCGTTTGCCCAGGATGAAGGCGCGTACTCGACGGACATCGAGCTGCTCAACCCTTCCTTCTCCCGCGACGCGGTCCCTGGCGTAGACAGCCCGACGTTGTTTGAGGCTGGCACCTGGCGGACGGGTCTTCTGACCCAGTTCCAGCAGGATCCGCTGGTTCTATACGACTCGGGCAACGAAATCGGCGCGATTGTTGAGCAGCGCTGGGCGGTGCACGCGGCGGGGATGTACACCTTCGCCCGCAACGCCGCGGTGCGCATCGTGCTCCCGACCTACACCAACGTCGGCACCGAGACACCGAACTTCGCCGCAGAGGGCTTCGGCCTGGGCGACATTCAGCTGGGCCTTCGGTTCCGCGCGCTGGAGGCGGGCCCCCTGACGGTCGGCGTCCGGGGCGACCTGATGGCGCCCACGGGGCGCAAGCTTGCCTATATGGGGGAGAGCGGCCTGCGGGTCGGTGGTGCCCTGCTCGCGCAGCTGGACATCGGCCCGGTCGACGTCATGGTCGACGCAGGCGCCATCGCCCGCTCTGCGATTGAGACAGAGGAAGACCTCACCCTGGGCAGCGAGCTTCGGCTCAACGGCGCGCTCCGCGGTGAGATCCTGCGTGAGCGGCTGTGGCTGTTTGCTGGCGCGCTGAACCGCGGCGGCTTCGCCAACCTCTACACCCCCGAAAGCGCCGAGAACCCCCTTGAGGCCATCGGCGGCCTGCAGTTCAAGCCGCTCGATCAGCTTCAGATCGATGTCGGTGGTGGCCGGGGCATCACCGACGGCTACGGCACGACCCAGCAGCGCTTCTTCGTGGGCGCCACCTGGCGCTTCGTGGAGCGGGAAGAAGACATCGTCATCGAGGAGCCCATCGTCGAGGACGTCTATGTCCCCGTCTTGGACATCGAAGAGATCGTCCAGGAAGAGACCTGGGCAGAGAACGAGCTGGCCCGCGTCGTCAACGAACAGATCGTCATCAAAGACCCGATCCAGTTCGAGTTCAACACCAACCGGGTGCTCCCAGAGTCTGTCCCGACGCTTCGGTATGTGGCCCGGCTTCTGAACGGCAACGACCGCATCGGCCACGTCGTCATCGAGGGGCACGCATCGGAAGAGGGCAGCTTCGAGTACAACTACAAGTTGTCGATGGATCGTGCGCTCGCGGTCTGGGAGCAGCTGATCCTGGCCAAGGTCCACCCCGACCGCATCAGCGTCCGGGCTTATGGTGAGGTCAAGCCGCGGAACCTGGACGAAGAGACGGCTGCGCTGCTCACGGAGGCGGAGCTTGCCGAGAACCGCCGCGTTGAGTTCAAGATCGTTCGCCAGTACGGCCCGCTCGACATCGTGCCGGAGTACAAGACCGACATCCAGGTGCCGTGGAACGGCTCGGACTACACCGCCGCGCAGCCGCCGCCCAACCAGACGGTCAACGCTGGTCTGCCGACCGAAGAAGAGCTTCAGCAGGCTCAGGTGCCGGAGGAAGAGAACCTCGACCAGGATCTGTTTTTGGATGAGGAGGACGACGTCTTCGATGAAGACGTCTCGTTCGACGACGTGACCGGTGACGGTGAGAAGAAGGGCGAAGAGGAAGAGACGCCAGAGACGCCCGACGACACGGAAAATGAAGACGACGGTGGCGGCTCCCCCGGTGAGGATGGCAATGATAGTAATGACTCCGGCACCGAAAACGAAGGAGAACCGTCACCATGATGTGGCTATTGCTCACCGCTCCGCTTGGCTTCGCCCAGGATCTGGCGTTTTGTCTTGATGAAGACCTGGACTACGTTGGCATCCCGAAGAATGAGCTTGCGCAGGACCTGAACTGCAACGGCATCGAAGCGTCTGAGGAAGAGGCGGTCGATCTGGGTGACCCGCTCTGCGCCGAACAGATCGATCCGGCCACGGGTCTGCCCTTCCCGAACGCGGACTACTATGTCGAGTACAAAGCGTTTGGCTGCGAGTATCCGGTCATCAACAACGACGCTGATGGTGACGGCCTGGGCGGCGGCCAGATCCAGATCCCGCCGGACGCCAAGGTGCC
>JBCBLB010000068.1:0-21616 GCA_038520555.1 Myxococcota bacterium
AAAGCCCGCGCCCAATACTCCCAGTTGCCCATGATGGCGAACTTCCCAAGGGGTGCGTCGGGAAGAGACTGGAGCAGCTGGTGCACCGCCCCCTCGGTCCAACCGAACGTGACGGTGTCCCCGGTGATGACCACGAGGTCCACCGTGAACCCGCCGATGGCTTCACACAGGGCATCGAGATCCCGATCCTGGCCCCGCAGGTGAATGTCGCTCAGGTGCAGTACGGTGATGGTCTGTTGAAGGCTGGAGAGGGGCACCCGGTGTTCGCTCGTGGTCAACCATCGGTGCTCATCGATGAGCCGCCACAGGATGTTGCCCCGCCGGGGATGCTCGGTCGAGCCGCCGGGGGCTTCCCTTGGGGAGGGGCGGCCGGGGAACAGCCCCCCCTTGGACGCAGCCCGCCTCATGTTTCCAAGAAATCCCAGCCATCGCTTGAGCATACGGTTCGTGTATCCGGATGGGTCAGGGGAGCCGAAGGTAGATCAGCTCTTCAACGTTGCCTTTCTTCGCGCCGGCGAGGCTGGAGGGAACCGTCCCGACGACCTCAGCACCGGCAACCGTGGCACATTCGACGACATCATCGATCGCTTTTTGTCGGATGGCTTTGGAGCGCACCTTCCCGCCCTTTGTTGCGTTTGGTCCGGCTTCAAACTGAGGTTTAATCAAAAGAACCGCCTCAGCGCCTGGGGCGGCGAGCTGGAGGATGGCGGGGAGAATGAGGGTGAGGGAGATGAACGAGAGGTCCCCGACGATGAGCGCAGGAGGCATCGGCAGCGCGGTAAGGTGCCGGACGTTCGTGCGGTCCATGATGATGACGCGTGGGTCTTGTTGGAGCTTCCAGGCGAGCTGTCCATAGCCGACGTCGACGGCGAAGACCGTCTTCGCGCCCCGCTGGAGGAGGCAGTCGGTGAACCCGCCGGTGCTGGCGCCGAGGTCGGCACAGATGAGGCCATCGGGGGAGACGTCGAAGTGATCGAGGGCGCCTTCGAGCTTGTGTCCGCCGCGGCTGACGTACTTCAGGGGAGCACCCTTCAACCGCATCGGCGCGTCGACGTCTACCCGGGTCCCGGGTTTGTCGACGACCACATCGTTGACGAGGATCTTGCCGGCCCGAATGAGGGCCTGCGCCCTCATTCGGGTCTCGGCCAGCCCGGCGTTCACCACGCGGACATCGATTCGCTCGCGGGAGCGTTTGGGCATCAGTGGTCTCGGTTGACCGTGAAGCGGGCGAGGGCTTCGAGCGTCTGGGGCGAGGGGACGGCGCGGAGCGCATCGAGCGCCTGCTGAAGCAGCGCGTCGGCTTGTCTGCGGGTCTCGTCCACGCCGAGCAGCCTCACGAAGCTCGGCGGCCCATCGCTGCCGGCGTCCTGCGCTTCATCGAGGACATCGTCGGCGAGCTGGAAGGCGAGGCCGACGGCTTCGCCGTACCGGGTGAGCGCCTGGAGCTGACCATCATCGGCGCCGCCGGTGATGGCCCCGAACCGGACCGCGCAGCGGATGAGGGCGCCGGTCTTCCCACGATGCAGCGCGCGGAGCATCTCGACGTCTTTGATCGGGCCACCCATCCCGACGTCCCAGGCCTGGCCGCCGATCATGCCGCGGTGGCCAGCGGCGAGGGCCAGCTCCCGAACCAGGACGGCGCACTGTGTGTCGGGCAGCTGACCGAGCAGGGCGAAGGCTTCCGTCAACATGGCGTCACCGACCAGCACCCCGCCGTCCTCCCCATAGATCTTGTGGACCGTAGGCTTGCCCCGGCGCTCGTCATCGTCGTCCATCGCTGGCAGGTCGTCATGCACCAGCGAGTAGCCGTGCACCATCTCTACGGCGCAGGCTGCCAGCAGCGTCTGTCGGCTGATCTCGCCCCCGAGAGACTGGTGTGCGGCAAGGGTAAACAGCGGACGAATCCGCTTTCCACCGGTCTGGATAGGATACTGACAGGCTTCCCCCAGTCGCCCAGGGGAGGCGTCTTCGAACGGCTCCATCAGCAACGCGTTGATCTGCTCCCGCAGCGGACCGGCCCAGTCGTTCAAGGGGGTGCTCATGGGGTCGCCGGCGCCGGAGAGGCTGCGGCGAGGGGCTCACATCCGGTGAAGGGATCCGATTCGTTCGCCGGGGGCTTGCTGAGAACCACCTTCTCGGCGCCCGCGTCGCGGACCGTGTCCATCAACTTGACAATCTCTTCGTACATCGTGTCGGGGTGTCCCTTGACGATTACCGACTTGCTGGCCGACTTGCCCTTCAACCGCCGCTTGAGGGTCTCGCCCATCTCGGGGAGGGTGAGGGGCTTCCGGTTCAACGCGAAGGTCCCGTCCCCACACGCTGCAGCGATGAGCGGCTTCTTGTCCGGGGGTTCTTCTGGTGGGGGCTTGTCCTGCGGGAGGTTGACGGCCATCTCTTCGATGATGATCGGCGTGAGCACCATGAAGATGATGAGAAGAACGAGGACGACGTCGATCAGGGGCGTGACGTTGATGTCGCCGTTGGGCCCCTTGCCTTGCAGACCTTTGAGGTTCATGCCCACGGCTTATTCCCCCTGGATCTTCTCGGCCGCAAGCAACATGGTGCCGCTGCCGCGTGCGTTGTGGATGTCGAACATGACCTTGTGCACGTCCCCCCACTTCAACCCTTTGTCGCCCTTGATGAGCAGGCTGCGCGAGGGGTTGCTGCTCAGGGCGGCCATGACGTCGTCGACCACCTTCTCATCGCTCGTGGGGTTGGTCTCGACGTAGATGGTGCCGTCTTTTTTGATCGACACCACGAGGTGCTGGCCCAGATCCTGGGCGGAGGTCGTCGTCTTCGCATCGGGAAGCTTGACGTCGACGCCGCTGGTCAGCATCGGGGTGACGACCATAAAGATGATCAACAGGACGAGGACGACGTCGACCAGGGGGGTGACGTTAATGTCCCCGATGGGACCGCCCTTCTTGTCGCCTACACTCATGCCCATGGGGCGACCCTCACTTGGCTGCGGTGTCTGCGCTCATCGGCGGCAGGACCTGCTTATGGCACCAGTCGATCAGCTCCTGCGTGCTCATCACCATATCATTGGTGATGTTGTCGATGAGCGCGGTGAAGAAGTTGAACAGCCAGACGCCCAGCAGCGCGACCGCGATGCCGATCGCCCTGGCGACGAGCGCCTCGGCGATACCACCGGCGACCGCCGAGATGCCGCCGCCGCCGGCTTCGGCCATGCCCGCGAAGGCGTTGATGATCCCGAAGATGGTCCCGACCAGGCCCACAAACGGCGCGGTCGAGCCCGTCGTCGCCAGGATGTTCAGCCCCCGGCGAAGATCCGAGCCTTCCGAGATCGACACCCGCTCGAGCGCACGCTCCGCCGCTTCGATACCGTACTTGTCCGGGCGGTTGTTGAACTCGGTCAGGCCGGCGATGAGCATATGGCCCAGGTACGACCGCTTGAACCGCTTCTCCTGTGCCAGGGCGAGGGCGCCGGCAGCGTCGCTGTTGGCCAGCAGCGGTCCGATGCTCTGCGCGAGGCTGCGCGACTGCGCCCGGGCCGTGTACAGCGCCCAGGTGCGCTCAATCGCGACGAACACACAGCCGATCGCCATGATCAGGATCAGCAGCATGATGATCCGGACCGGAAGGCCCATATGGGACCAGATGTATTGCGGGGTAAACTCCATGTCCGCCCCCCTCCTTTTGGGTGTTAACTGAGCTTGAACGTCATCTTGAGTACGAATTGTGCCTTCGTAGACTGGCCGGTCTCTTGGTTCCGATTCGGGTAGAACCGCCACTTCCACGCTGCGGCCATCACGTTCTCATGAAAGATTTTGGCGCACCCCTCTACCTTGATGTCATAGGGCTTGCCTTTTTCATCGACGAAGAAACGGACGTTGCAGGTCTCTTCCGTGATCTGGAGCGCCTTGGCGGCTTCCGGGAACCGCGGCTCGACCCGCCGTTTGGCCTTCACATCCGACCAATGGATGGTGGCTACCCCTGTGCCGCCCAGCTGCCCGCCGAGCGTCCCCCCCAGCTCGCCGCCGACCACACCGCCGACCACACCGCCGACCACGCCGCCTTCGACACCGCCTTCCATCCCGCCCTCGATCTCTTCTTCTTCCACCGTGTCGGGCTCTTCGGGCTCTTCTTCGAGCTCCTCGATCTCCTCAGGCTCTTCGATCTCTTCGGGTTCTTCAGGTTCTTCAGGTTCTTCCGGCTTCTCTTCGGGCTTGGACTTGCTGCCGCCGGGTGGGGGCGGCGGGGGCGGCGGCGGGGGCGGGGCCTCATCGAAGAAGGTCACTTCGACGGGCTCTTCATCGGTCACTTCTTCGACCAGCTGACCACCGAGGTAGACCAGCGCGCCCAGAAAGCTCAGGTTGACCAGCAACGACAGCATGACAGAGCTTGCTTGTCTACTTCGATCCTGCTGTTTCGACTTGCCGACGGTTTCAAACATGGTCCTCCCGCCTCAGCGGAGTGAGCGGTTGGGTGGAGAAGGATTTCGAGCGCGAAGGGAACGCACGTCGAAGCTGAAATCTTACCCTCAGCCTGCGCGCAGCGCCCGGTTGGTCACCGAATGCTCACGGTACCCTTCTTTTTACCGGGATGGAAGGGTTCCCCCCACCCCTTCAGCGTTCTCGGCTGGGCACCTCAAAAATCTGTCGGGGGTCTTGAGGAGACGCGGTCAGCTCAATCACGCGCCGCTCGGCGGCATCCAACAGCTCCTGGCATTCGCGGACCAGCGAGACGCCCTCTTCGAACATCTTCAGTGAATCTTCAAGCGCCAGCTCGCCGCTGTCCAACCGTCGAACCCGATGCTCCAGCTCGTTGAGCGCCTGCTCAAACGAACGCTGCGTCTCGGGGGATTGATCCATCTCCATCTCCTCAAACCGCGCTCAGTTCGAAGTGGTTTCGTCCCAAACGCGTCCGTTGTCTGATGAGGTCTAACCCTCAAGGGCTGCTTCCGAAGACCGATGTTAACCTCTTCCGCCCTCCACAAGGTGGCAAACGCACCGATGCGATGCCGTCAAACTTTTGTATAGACTGACCAACAAATGAAAGAAGCGCTCCTCATCGAAGCGCTTCATCGTCTACACCCAGCGGGCGGATCCTACCGGCGGGCGATGGGCGCCAGACGCTCGATCTGGACGAGCTGGTAGCTCAGCCGTTCGTCGCGCTTATGGTCTCGGGCGACCAGGACCTGCTTGCCCTTCGGCGTCACCGCCAGCCGCTCCGGGGTCACCTTCAACAACCGCCGCTGATCGCCACGGGTCACATAGAGCATCTTCAGATCCTGTCCCAACGCGATGGCGCGCTCGCACAGATCCCGGACCTGCTCTGCATCCACCCGCGGCGGGAGCTCTTCGCGCTTGCGCCGCCGACCCCGGGTCCGGGTGTTCCCGAGCGGGGTGAGTTTTTCAGGCTGGGTGTCCGCGCTGTGCGCCATGCTGAGCAGCTCTTCCCGATCCTCACGCGCTTCGTTCACGGTGCTCATCAGCCGCTTGCGTGCGTCGGTCGCGCCTGGATCGCCTGGATACTCACGCACCTTGGGGACCGGCGCGAAGTCCGCCTCGCTCAGCGCTGCATTCAGCTCGGCCATCCGGCTGCGATCGACCGCATACATCCCAGGCACGAACCGGTGCAGAAGCAACGGCTTGAGCTTTCGATGGCTCTCGATCTTGCGAATCTGTGAGCGGTGGACCGTCAACAGCATCACATCGTGGAACTCGACGTCGCCGTGGTGGCCCATCCAGCCCCGGAGGGTCTGCTCCACATTATCGGGGAGACCAATCTGGCTGTTCTCACGCAAAAACTCCAGGATCTCATCCCGACGCCAGCCCCGCTCCATCGCGCGCTCGATGCTGATCTCGGTGATCTTGTACTTGTTGGCGCGGTCACAGGACTGCAGCTCGGCGATCTCTCCGATCCGGAAGAACAGCATCGGCGCCATGCCCGCAGGCGCCATGATCTCGAACGAGGGCGTCAGATAGAACTGGCTGAACCCTTCCTCTTCCGGCGGCGCGATGAGCCGCTTCCCCCGAGAGCTGAGCCGATAGAACTTCTCCTGGCCCCACTGACCCAGCTCGACGAGGCCGGTGGTAACCAACGGCGCGAAGGTGAAGCTTTCTCGCTGCGCCTGACGGGTGAGCTTCCAGTCGTCGCTGTGCAAGCGCTTGCGCCACTCTGCGCCGCGGCGCCATCGGCGGTACAAGGCCTGGAGGGGACGCTCGGGCACCCACTCGCCGCCCATGTCATGGATGACCCACAGCACCCACTCAGCGTCGGGGAACCGCTTCTCGAGGGCGCTGAACACCAGATCCCGCTGGTCCTGGTTCTCCAGCTGGAGCCACTCTTCGAGTACGGCGGGGTTCGGCTGCAGCCGGTCGCCCCGAAGCTCGACCATCCCATGGACCATCAAAAATTCAATATGGAAGCTGAACAGATCGCTGTCCGGCTGCCAGATCTGCGAGAAGAAGTTGTCCATCTCATCTTTGTGGACCTTGAAGATCTCCTGACGCTGGGTCAGCCGAGGAGGGTGCTGGTCGATATAGGTCGCCAGCGTCACCACGCTGAATTCCAGGGGAGGAGAGAAGGCCACGGCGTTCGCGACCCGCACATCTTCGTGGTCAAACGATGGCAGCGCGAGATCTTCCATCAGGTGTTCGACGAGGTGGCCGATCAGCGGCTCGGGGATGATGTAGAAGAAGTCATCCCCCCGGCGCTCGCTGGATGCGATGAGCCCCTTGTCACCGAGGCTGGTCATCACCTTGACCCACTCGCGCTCGTTGCCACCCAGGGAGATCGTCAGCTCCTGATGGAACTCGTTGTGGTGGGCCACGCCGCCTGCCTGGACCAGGATGGCCAGCGCCTGCCGATCCCGCTGATGCAGCCCGCGGATCAGGCTGCCCAGCCGGGAACCCTGGGCGATCGCCCGGACGGCGAGCTGGATCATCCGATCCTTGCCGGAGATCCGGCTCGGTTGGCCGCCCATCCCCTTGTAGAGCTGCTCGACCATCTGGTCGGGCAGCCGCTCCAGGTAGGCGGCCAGCTCTTCGACTTCGGTCCGGGTCAGCCGACGGCGGCGCGCAGACGCGTTGGCCACCTCGTGCTTGCTGGGATGGAACGGCGGGCGGCGGTGGGGGAGGTGACCGGTCTCGGGGAGCCGGACGTTCGGAGAACTCTCCCCGGACTTCGTCCCGGCGCGGGCTCGGCTCCGGGGGCTCGCGGCCTTCGCGGTGCTCTTGCCGCTCTCTCCCTCTTTGATCGGGCGGCGGCGGCGGCGGCGGCGGCGGCGGCGACGGTTGCCTTCGGTCGCGCGCGCAGAATCTTCGGCCATCATCTACCTCGGCTCAGCATGGCGCCCCCGCGGCTGTCGTCATCGCGGCGGGCTCAGTTCAATCACTGCAGTTCAATTGCGATGCGGCATCAAGACGCCGCGGCTTCTTCGATATGGTAGCGGTAGCCCTGCTCCGTCAGAAACAGCTGTCGCTTCATCGCGAAGTCCTGTTCCTTGGTGTCGGCGGTGACCACCGTGTAAAACCGCGCGGCTTTCTTCTTCGGCCGCAAAATCCGGCCCAGCCGCTGGGCTTCTTCCTGGCGGCTGCCGAACGTCCCGGAGACCTGGATCGCGATGTTCGCGTCGGGAAGGTCAATCGAGAAGTTCGCCACCTTACTGACCACCAGAAGCTTGATGTCGCCACGGCGGAACTGGGCGAAAAGCTTCTCGCGCTCCTGGTGCGGTGTCTTCCCGGTGATCAGCGGCGCCCGCAGCGTCTTCGACAGCTTCTGGAGCTGGTCGAGGTAGGTGCCGATGATGAGAATGTTGTCGTCCCTGTGACGCTTGACCAGCTTCTTGATGACCTTGATCTTGGCCGGGTTGCTGCTGGCGATCCGGAACTTCTGCTGCTCGCGGGCGCTCTCGTAGCGCATCGCTTCGCCGTTGTGGAACGGCACCCGGACCTCATGGCAGCTCGTCTCCGCGATAAACCCGCCCGCCGCCAGCTGCTGCCAGGGAAGATCGTATCGCTTCGGGCCGACCAGCGAGAACACGTCGCCTTCGCGGCCGTCCTCTCGGACCAGCGTCGCGGTCAGCCCCAGACGGCGGCGGCCCTGAAGCGCTGCCGTGGCCCCAAACACCGGCGCAGGGAGAAGGTGGACCTCATCATAGACGATGAGCCCCCAGTCCTCGTCTTCGAACAGGTGAAGGTGCTCGAAGTCGGCGCTCTTGCTCCGACGCCAGGTCAGGATCTGGTAGGTCGCCACCGTCACCGGCTTGATCTCTTTTGTCTGGCCGGTATACGCGCCGATCTGGTCGGGACGCAGCGTCGTCTTGTCCAGGATCTCGCGGATCCACTGGTTCACCGACGCCTGGTTGGTGGCCAGGATGAGCGTCTTGGTCTTGACCAGGCTCATCGCGGTCATCCCCACGATGGTCTTGCCCGCTCCACAAGCGAGCACGACCACGCCGCAGCCACCGTAGACCTTGCCGTCCTGGTACCAACGCTGGGCCGCCTCCATCTGGTAGCCCCGGACCTTGAACGGCTTTCTGTTGCCCTTCATCCGATCGCGGAGCGCGATGTCCAGCGGCTCGCCCGGGATGAAACCGGCGATGTCTTCAATCGGCCAGCCCGCCTGCAGCGCGCGCTGCTTGAAGATGCCGCGGTGGCCCTGCTGGACGCCCCAGTGGCGACGGCCGTCTTCAACCAGCAGCTCCTTCAACGACGGCTCTTTGCTCACAAGCTTGGCCACATAGCCGCTGGCGAACTGGAGCCGGAGCATCTCTGCCGGACGGTCAGGGTGGGAGATGAATTTCACCAGACCGTACCGCTCGATCGTCTCTGTGATGGTCCGCTGGACGTCCGGTGGAATGTCGAACTTCGACAAGCCGCGGAGACCTTCGACGACCTCGTCGGTGGTCATGCCCGCAGATGCTGCGTTCCACAGCGAAAGCGGTGTGATCTGGTAGGTGTGCAGGAGCTCTGGAGAGGCCTCAAGTTCGGCGAACCGACCGAGGAAGTCACGCGCTTCTTCGTAGCGAGCGTGGCGGGTCTCCAACAAAGCTTTCCCGTCACCCTGAATGATGAGGGGATTATCTGGACGGACGTGCATCGTTCATCTGTTCGGCCTCCAGGCGGGGGTCATGCTTCATCGACCCCTGGGGCAGGCTTAGATGGATGGAATCAGAACATTCGTCGCCCACAATGGATGTGTCTTGACGGCGACGTTCTCCCACGACGGGAGAAAAATAGAGAACGGAAGCCTTCAGAACATAACGATACACGGTCTACCGACCGTTGTTCTTTGGGCAGTCCGAGCCTCAATACTCGTGGACTCATTGAAAACCATCGGATGGTTTTCTGGCTTCCCTAAGTATTTGTAAAGCCGTCCTTTGCGGAACGGCTTTCCATACCCAGGAAGATCAGTTTATTCACTCTGGGGAGGATGTCAAGCGCCACCTCGACCGAGCAGGGAACGAAAGCGGAGTTCTTCGTTCATTCCCGATCCAAAAAGGCGTAGCCCCAATCGGTAGGGGGCGTCAGATTTTCCTTGATGGTGCGGGGCGAAATCCAGCGCAACAGGTTCAGTCGGCTGCCCGCCTTATCATTCGTGCCGCTGCCGCGCGCCCCACCAAATGGCTGCTGACCCACCACCGCACCCGTGGGCTTGTCGTTGATATAAAAATTGCCCGCCGACTGCCGCAAGACGTCCTTGGCCTCGGTCGCTGCATACCGATCTCGCGCGAACACTGCGCCGGTCAGCCCATAGGGGCTCGTCTTATCCACCAACTCCAGCGCCTGCTCCCACTGGCTGTCTTCATAGACCCACGTCGTCAGGATCGGGCCGAAGATCTCCTCTCGCATCAAGACATGTCGGGGATCATCGACCTTCACCCAGGTCGGCTCCACGAACCAGCCCACCTCACCGTTGCTTCCGCCGCCCGCCAGCACCTCTCCGGTCTCTTTCGCGATTTGTTGGTACTTCTGGTGCCTGGTGAACGCGCGCTCATCGATCACCGCCCCCAGGAAGTTCGAAAAATCCTGGATGTCCCCCATCTTCAGTCTTCCGATCTGTGCGGTCAGTCGCTCCTGAAGCGGTGCCCACAGACTCTTCGGGATGTAGGTGCGGCTCGCCGCTGAACACTTCTGGCCCTGGAACTCAAAGCCACCCCGGAGCATCGCCGTCGCCAATGCGTCCAGGTTCGCAGAGGGGTGAGCGATAATAAAGTCTTTCCCCCCCGTCTCCCCGACGATCCGAGGGTAGGTGTGGTAGCCGGCGATGTTGTTGCCGATGGTCTTCCAGAGGTGCTGGAAGGTCGGCGTAGAGCCGGTAAAGTGCAGCCCAGCGAGGTGTGGGCTGGCCAGCGCTGGATCGCCCACGTCTGCGCCGTGTCCATGGACGAGGTTGATGACACCTGGGGGCACGCCGGCTTCTTCCAGGAGCAACATCCCATACCACGCCGACAGCGACTGCGTCAGCGACGGCTTCCAGACGCTCACATTGCCCGCCATCGCCGGGGCGGTGGGGAGGTTGAGCGCGATCGAGGTGAAGTTGAAGGGGGTCACCGCGAAGACGAACCCCTCTAGCGGGCGGTACTCCAGCCGGTTCCACATCCCCGGGTTGCTGCCCGGCTGATCGGCGTAGATCTGCTCCAGGTAGTGGGCGTTGAACCGCCAGAAATCGATAAGCTCGCATGCGCTGTCGATCTCGGCCTGGTGGCAGGTCTTCGACTGGCCAAGCATGGTCGAGGCGTTGAGCCGGTCCCGCCAGGGCCCGGCGAGCAGCGCAGCGGCCCGCAAGAAGATGGAGGAGCGCTCCTCCCAGGGCATCGCCGCCCAGGCCCGCTGCGCGCGCAGCGCGGTGTCGATCGCCTCATTGACCACGGCTTCGTCGGCCAGGTGCACACGGGCGAGCACATGCTGGTGGTTGTGTGGCATCCGGATCTCAACGATCTCTCCGGTCTCTACCCGGCGGCCACCGACGATGCAGGGGATCTCAATGATCTCCCCGGCCTGGCGGGCCAGCTCTGCCTTCAACGAGACCCGGGCGTCGTCGCCGGGGGCGTAGGGCTTGACGGGTTCGTTTCGAGGGGCGGGGATCTGGGCAATCGAATCCGACATCGGGTCTCCTGTCTTTTTGTAAAGTGGCCTGATTCGCCGGTTTAGAGCAATCGGCGGGTGGCGTGGGCTCCTGGGTATAACCCAGCGTGATACCCCTGAGAGCAGATGCCTCTCCTGCGATTGGAACAGATAAGCCCCCGTGACCGCGACCGCGTCGGGGGGAAAGCCGTCGGCCTCGCGCGGCTCGCCCGCGCCGGCCTGCCGGTCCCTCGTGCGCTCGTCGTCCCGGTTCGGGTCTTTCAGGCCTTCCTCAAGGACAACGGCCTCTGGGAACGGGCCATCGACGGTGATCCCACGCTGGTCGAAGACATCATCCGGGCGCCCCTCAACCCGCGCTTCGCAGGCGCGCTCCGCACCCGGTGCGCCGGTCTGGGGCAGTGGCTCGCCGTGCGCTCCTCCGGTGTGGATGAGGATAATGAAAACGCGAGCTTCGCGGGCCAGTATCAGACCTTTCTCGGTGTGCGCCCCGGCGATGACCTCGAAGCCGCGCTGAAGGCCTGCTGGGCGAGCGCCTACGCCCCACAGGTCCTCGCCTATCGGGACGGACAGCCGCCGCCTCCGGGCGGGATGGCGGTGGTGATTCAGACCCTCATCACCGCGCGATGCGCCGGGGTGATGTTCACGATCAATCCGCTGTCCGGATCCTGGCGAGAGATGACCGTTGAGGCGGCCTGGGGCCTGGGTGAATCCGTCGTCTCTGGATCCGTCATCCCCGACTACTACCGCGTTCGACGGCCGCGACAGGCGCCGCGGCCGGTCGCCCGGATCCTCGCACGGGTCCGGCTCAAGCTCATCGAAGAGCAGCTTCGCCCCCAGACCGAGCAGCTCATTCCTGCAGAGGGGGGAACCGAGCACGCCGCCGTCCCCGCCGCCCGCGTCGAGGCGCCCAAGCTCCGCGTCTCCGAGCTGTTCCGGCTCTGTCGGCTCGGGCTTCGGATCGAAGCCCGGCTCGGCGGTCCGCAAGACGTCGAGTGGGCCCAGGATGAAGCGGGGCAATTGTTTGTCCTTCAAGCTCGGCCCGTGACCGCCTCTGGTGCCGTTCAGCGGGCTGGGCCCGCTGTCTGGACCCGACGCTTCGTCGGCGAGCGATGGACGGTGCCCGCCACGCCGCTGGGCTGGTCATCGATGCGGCCCATCCTGGAGTGGTTCGTCGCCTATCCGGAGACCAGTCGCCGATATATGGGGGGCGAAGAGCCGATGCGGCTGGTGCGGTTCGCCCCCTACCTCAACGTCTCGGTCTTCCGGCACCTCGCGTTCAAGCTGCCGGGCGCGCCGCCGCCGCGGTTCATGCTGGAGATGCTCCCCCCAGATGAAGAGCGGCGGTGGCTTCGGCGTCACGCCCAGGCGCCCGACCTCGCGGTCTATGCCTCGATCTTTCAGACCACCTTCAAGGAGAAGCGGTGGCAGCGGTTTCGATGGAACCTGTTCACCAACTGGCGCGCCTGGGAGAACTATCGGGCCATGCTCGACCAGCGGATGTTTGGGCTGAACCGACCGATCGCCTCGAGGGGGCAGGCGCGTGCACGCGCCGCGGCCTGCGCCGAGCTGTCTCGCGAGTACCTCAAGGTTCACCTGTGCAGCCTGCTGTTCGCCAACATCTGGTACCAGATCAGCGAAGCCGCCCTCATCGCCGCGGAGCACGCTGATCTGATCTCCATCCTGCTCCAGCCTCCGGCGGACTCGATGACCCTTCAGACCAACCGCGCCCTGTGGGAGCTGGGACGGGGGGAGCTGTCCGAACAGGCGTTCCTCGAACGGTTCGGACATCGCGCGGAGAACTCCTGGGAGCTGTTCTCTCCTCGATGGATCGAGCGGCCCGAGCAGGTTCGGATGCTCGCGCAAGCCACCGCGGACGGCCCCGACCCGACCCGACGGGCCGCTGCGCGGCAGGGAGAGGCCCGAGAGGCGATGCAGAAGCTCTCGCTTCCGCTGCGCGCCCTGTTGCGACTCACCCGACACTATCTGAGGCTGCGGGAAGAGCAGCGGTTCCACTTCGACCGCCTGTTGTGGGCCTGGAAGAGGGCGTACCTCTGGCTCGAAGACGATCTGAAGCTACAGATCCGTTTTCTGGAGCAGGGCGAGCTGGAGGCGATGTTTCGGGGCAGCCTCTCCATCGAAGATGCCGAGCCGCTCATTTCCCGGCGGCGTCAGGCCTGGGCGGACGAGGCGCAGCGGTGGGCGCGGGGAGACCAGCCCCCCACCTTCCTTGTCGGGGATGCGGTCCTCGATGCGCCTGCAGACGGCGTACGCATCCAGGGCCTGGGGATCTCTGCGGGGGTGGTGACCGGCCCCGTCCGGGTGCTTCGGAGTCTACAAGAGGCCGGCGCCCTTCAGCCCGGCGAGATCCTGGTCACCCGGGCGACCGATCCGGGGTGGACGCCGCTGTTCGCGACCGCGAGCGGGCTGATCATGGAGCTTGGCGGAATGCTCTCGCATGGTGCGGTCGTCGCCCGCGAGTATCAACTGCCCGCCGTCGTCAACATCGCCCAGGCCACCGCGCGGCTACGAGATGGCCAGACCGTGACCGTCGACGGCAGCCGCGGCGTCATCTGGATCCGCTAAGAGCACCCGATCGATCTGCTCCTGAAATTCGATGCGATCGATGATGTTGGTGAGGTAATCCAGCCGCTCTGAGTCCCAGACCAGGACCGGTGACAGCGAATACGCTCCGATCCACGATTCATAGAGCTGGTTGAGGTTTCGAAGGTACTTCGTCGGGATGTTCTGCTCGCTCGGCCGGCCCCGCTTCTTGATCCGCCGTCGGATCGCGCGCACTGAACACCGCAGGTAAATCATCAGATCGGGCGGCTGGAGCGCCGTCTTCATCGTCTCATACAGCTCCATATAGGTCTGATAATCCCGCCTGGAGATGTGACGCGACCGATGGAGGTTCGTACAGAAGATCTCAGCGTCTTCATAGATCGTTCGATCCTGGACGACCGTTCCCGGGTTCTCGTTGAGCCCCATGTGCAGCCGGAACTTATGGGTCAAGAAGTACAGCTGGCTGTGGAAGCCCCAACGCCCCATGTCCTCGTAAAAATCATCGAGGTATGGGTTGTCGGTGTAGGGCTCATAGACGGCTTGGATGTCGTACTTCGAGCATAAAAAATCGACCATCGAGGTCTTCCCGACGCCGATGTTGCCTGCGACAGCGATAAATTTCTTCATGGAACGAGCGTGGCGGAGTTTCCGAGCCCATCCTCTACCACACCACGGACCACCCCCTCTGGAATCGGGCCATCGAAGACGGACGTACCGGATCCTCTGTCCCGATCGCCCACATCCGTCATGGTGGTCCCATCCTCGAATTCCCAGGTCAGGGTCGGCGATGCCAACGGGTTGTCGCCCTGGCTGCTGCCATCGATATCGATGAGTCGGTAGCCCCATGACGGACCCACCAGGCTCGCCCGGATCTCATCTTCGCCCACGACGAGGGTGATCTCTGCGGGCACGACGGTGAAGGGCGCGCTGGTGAGCGAGTAGCCTTCGCTGCGCCAGGGCCATCGGTCCTCGTCTCCATTGAGCCGCTGCCCCTCGACATGGAGTCGATAGGTCCCCGCTGGCAGATCCTGGCGAGCGTCGCTCCATCCGACAGCCTGCCAGCCCGCCCACCAGAAGTGGCGTCCATCCTGGGGGGTGTGGGTGAGCAGGATGTCCGGGCGGGCGTCGGTGAGGGGGCGCCCAGAAGGCGTCGTCACCGCAGACCACTCCCCGCCATCGCCCTGGACTTCGAGGGTGACGATCGGGAGGTCCACCGACGGGTCTCCGCCCTCCCAGACGAGCTGGGCCAGGCCGGTGAATCGAACGATCTCGTCGTCTGGCTGGGGTTGAGGTGTCACCCCGTCCAGGGGCACGAACAGCCCCTCTGGCACAGTGTCGACGAGCTGGCCTGCGGTTGCGGAGCGGTCGGGGGAAAAAACAGGCAGGGGCCGATCTTCATAGACGGTCGGCTGCCACTCGTCGTTGGGATCCTGGGGCTCGAGCACGTCGGTGTTCAAGTGAGCATCGGCCATGATGAGGTTCTGCTCCAGCAGATGCTCTCCTTGAAGCGGCCCCCAGAGGTTGATGCTGGCCTCGTAGCCGCCGGTCATCCAGTCTTCAGGGATGAGCAGATACCCTTCGTGATCCTGAGCGTATCCGACGACCATCGCATAGTCGTAGCCCAGCTCGGCCTTGGAGCGGCGGCGATACTGTTCGGCATACATCGCCGCGGTCTCGCCGGGGAAGAAGCCGATCAGAAGATCGTCATGGACCTGCTGGCCGTCTGCGTCCCGGATGGGGAGCGGGCCCAGACGGGCGGCGGTGGTGTTCGCCCGAAGCGTGGAGGGCAGGGGGAACGTCAGCCGCTGGATGTCGAACAGGTTCTCCAGGATCTCTTCGAGGGTGTCGGGTTCGACACAGGAATCGTAGGGTGGAACGCGCGACTGCAGGGTGCCGATGTTCCCAAGCGGCCCGGACTCACCGCAGAAGACCGCCCCCACCGGAGCCGCGAACTCATCAAACGGTGAGCGCAGCGAGCCGTCCGGTTCATACAGGATCTCATCGGGGGGGCCGCCATCTGTGGCGTACCGCCAGTCCACGGTCCCATCCCGGGTCACCCGGATCGTCTCCAGGTCCTGAGGGATGGCCCGGGTCACCGTCTCCAGTGTGATGGGCTCCGCGGCGGTCGGGGTCTGTGTCCAGAGGTCGATGATCGGTCCGACCGCCAGCTCGCCCAGGCCTTCCATTTTTGCGAACCGGTGGCCGTGCTCGCCGCGACCCCGCGGCGAGGCGTCGCCGCCGGCGCCCTGCCAGTGCGCCACGACGACCGGGGCGTCGAAGGCATCCTCGACGGCCATCTCGATGTGGCCGGTCGAGTCCACCGAGACGAGCGGATTGTCGGCGTCCAGCATGATGCCGTGGATGCCGAAGTTGAAGAACAGGCCCATCGGCGCGCCGTCGAGGTCATCGACCCGCATCACCCACAGGTGCGGGTCTTTGCCGGTCGCCGGATCCCCATCTGGCCAGACGACCAGATCGTTGTTCTCCCCGCGTCGGTCGCTGTAGATCTGATCGTCCGGATCCCAGTCCCGGGCGATGCCCACGCCGAGCTTTGCGGGCTCTCGGTGCGTATAGGCGTCCAGGGCGACCGCGGTGAGCGAGGCCGCGAAGCGCTGGAAGACCTCCTCATTATACTTGTCTCCGCCCAAATAAAACGGGACTTGATCGCTGAAATTTGCTGGAGCGTTGTGGGTGTGAGAGGTCGTGAGGGTGACCCGTCCGTCCAGATCCTCTCCGGTGGCCTGATGGAGGGCGTCCTCGACGGCTTCGACCAGCCCGTCGAAGCTGTAGATGACGTCTGCTTTGAGGATGACGAGGTGCTGATCGCCGTTCTCCAGCCAGAGCGCTTTGGCCATCGCCCGGGTCTGGATCCCCGCTGAGGGGCCGAAGGCGAGGGTGTAGTCGCTCTCCCGTCCGTCAACGTTTGCGGCGTTGCCGAGGTACAGGCAGCGGTTCGTGTAGCCACCCAGCGGCGCACCCATCGGGAAGTCGATGGGCGCCTCGGCCACGCCAGCGACCGGAGCGCCGGCTCGTATCCTTGGCAAGGAGGCGTCTCTGGGCGTCGTCTCGGCGGTGCAGGCGAGCAGCAGCAGAAGAATGATCATCGATAGTCGTCCGCGTCCAGGCGATAGGCCTTCATCTTGTTGTAGAGGGTGCGTCGTGTGATCCCGGCGGCCTGGGCGGTCTGAGAGAGGCGGCCGTGATTGCGCTGGAGAAGCCGGTGCAGGTAGGTCCGCTCCAGCTGAGAGACCATCCGATCGACCGCGACCTTCATCGGGACGCCGTCCTCAACGTGAAAATCCGCGGGATCTGCGGGCTTTGGCGGTCCGCCCGTCCGGATGGGCTCCGGCAACATCTCCGCTGTGACTTCACGGCCGTTGGCGACGATCACCCAGCGCTCGCACAGCGAGCGAAGCTGCCGGACGTTGCCCGGCCAGTCGTACCGGAGGATCGCCTCCATCGCGGTCGCGGAGATGGCCGGAGGCTCACTGAGGCCGTACGCCTGGGCGGCGTGCTCGAAGAAGTGCCGGAGAAGCAGGGGGATGTCCTCCCGACGCTCTCGAAGCGGTGGCAGGGTGATGGGGAAGACGTTCAGCCGATAGAACAGATCCTCACGGAATGACTTCCGCTTCACCGCCTCCTCCAGCCCGACGTGGGTGGCGGCGATGATCCGCACATCGACGTCGACCTCTTCATGTCCACCGACCCGACGAAACCGTGTGGTCTCCAGCACCCGGAGCAGGCTGACCTGGACGCTGAGCGAGGTCTCGCCCAGCTCATCGAGGAACAGCGTGCCCCCATCGGCCATCTCGAAGACCCCGCGGCGGCGTCCGCTGGCGGAGGTGAAGCTGCCCTTCTCATGGCCGAACAGCTCGCTCTCCAGCAGCGTCTCGGTGAAGGCGCCGCAGTTGACCGAGATGAGGGGGCGCTCCTGGCGGCGGCTGTGTTCATGAATGGCCCGGGCGACCAGCTCCTTGCCGGTCCCGGTCTCTCCACGGATGAGGACGGTCGCGTCCGTAGAGGCCACCGCACGGATCTGCTCGAAGACCCGCAGCATCCGAGGGCTCCGGGTGAGCATATGAGAGAAGCCCTCCCGGTCTGAGGCGGCTTCGCGCGCCCGGCGCAGATCGCTGCGCCCTTGATCATCGGTCTGGGCGTGCTTGAGGGAGGCCCGGACGCCGGAGGGGCTGATGGGCAGGGTCAGCAGATCGACCGCGCCCGCCTGCAGCGCCGCCACCGCCCGGGGCACCGACTCATGCTGGGTGATGGCCACCAGCGGAAGGCCCCGGGCGCGCTCTTTGAGCAGGGTGAGCAGGTCCGGCCCGGGCAGGTCGGGCATCTCCAGGCTGATGAACAACATCCGCGGACGAAGCTCCGGCAACAGGGCGAGCAGCTCCCGGGCGGAGGCACAGACCAGCACCTGCCACCCCTCGGCCTGGAGCAGCCGACGCAGCCGGTCTGCCGACTCGGCCCGGGCTTCTGCGATGATGACGGTCTCTCGCGGCGCTTCTGACATCCAATCATCTTAATCATCTTCCACCCACAACTCAGCAAACGGTTCGGTGACATGGAATAATGCTCGCCATGTCTTCGCGTCTTCGTGCGGCGCTGTTCGCGACCTTGATCGCCCTGATCTCCCTGTGGCCGGCGCGCCCTCCATGGGCGGCCCTCATCGGGGACCCCCTCGGTGAGACGGACAACCACCTCTGGATGTTCTGGCGCGCCGCCCGACAGCTGGGCGGCCACCCCGGACCCTTCGCCAACGCGCCGGTCGGCGTCGATATCCCCCTGATGGATCCCATCAACCTCCCGCTGTTTGTGTTGGGCTGGCCCTTCGGGCCCGTCATCGCCTGGAATGGCATGATCCTCGCCAGCGTCGGCCTCTCTATGCTCGGGGGCTACGCGCTCGCCCGGCAGTTTGTCGATACGGAGCCCGCCCTGGTCGCCATCGCCGTCGCTGGCAGCGCACCGTTCCTCCTCGGTGTCATCGACTTCGGCATCACCGAGAGCTGGACCATCGGCTGGTTCGGCCTCCACGCCGCCCTGATGATTCAGTATGCGCGCACCGGGGACAAGCGGAGCGCCGTCGGCGCAGGCGTCACCCTCGGCGCCATCGCCCTCTCTGGCTGGTACCACGCCCTGCTCGGCCTCATCATGGAGGCGATGCTCGTCCCGGCGCTCCTCTACAGGCACCGGCGCGTGGGGACCATCCTCCAGGGACTCATCGGCCTCACCATGATCACGCCGTCGCTTCTGACCTTCCTTGAGATACGAGATCGGTGGCGGCCCCGGTTTCTCCGACCGGCCCCCGGACCACCTGAACCACGGCCGGATTGGGCCGAGCTGCCCATCTATGGCACCGATCTCCTCAACTACATCGCGCCCTACCCAGGCAGCGTTCACCCCTCGAAGTCCGTCTACCTGGGGATCATCGCTCTGGCGCTGGCTGGGTGGGGGGGGCTGCGTCGACCCCGGCTCGCCGGCCCGCTGGTGCTCATGATGGTGCCCTTCACCCTGCTTGGGCTGGGGTGGTGGCCGACCATCGCGGGGACGGCGATCGGTGTTCCGGGACCTGCATGGTGGCTCGCAACCCATATCGAGGCGTTACAGGGGCTGTCTCACTGGCATCGTGCGATCGGCGGAGCGATCCCCTTCTTCGCTGCCGCCGCTGCCGTGGGAGCATCGGCGCTGCCGAAGGGAAGGGGAGTGGCGATGATGCTCGGTGTGCTCATCGCTGTTGAAAGCGCATGGCTGTCGCAGACCATGTGGCCACGAACCGCCTACGTTCCCCAGGCCCCGGAGGCCATCACGGCCCTGCCTGAGGGCGCGGGGGTGATTCAGATTCCCTTCGACAACAGCCGAGAGATCTTCTCCCAAAAGCCGGCGCGCCTCTACCAACAGTGGCAGGTCATCCATCAACGACAGATCTCAGAAAACTACGAAGGGATCGACGCGCTTCTCGCACAGTCTGCGCTGGTTGCTGCGATCCATTCGAAGTGTCGGAACGCCACCCAGCTGCCACCCTACTATCAACCCCCTCCCGAGATGCGGAATCCGGAGCCCCCGACCGAACCCCAAGCGGTCCGCGAGGCGGTGGCTACGCTTCAAGGGTGGGGATTTGGTTGGATTGTGCTGCATCTTGAGCGATGCGGTTCTCCGTTCCATCCGATCGTATATCTCAATGAGATCCTGGGGCCGGGGCAGCAGATGGCGAACGGCGATCGGGTATGGCGGCTGGATGCAGAAAAGCAGGCGCCCTGAAGAGCACCTGCTTGAGATCTGGAAATCGTAGATCAAAATCTACGATTTGTAGAGCGCAATCAGCGGGCTTCGCCGCTCTCGACCGTGGTCGGCTCTGCGTCAGCGCTCGCGGAGGTGATCGCGGCGAGGGCCATCCATCCCAGCGCGAGCAGAATGAACGCGTTGAACAGCGGCGAAGTTGCCGGCTTTTCGGTGTGATTGATCGTGAGCGAGCGGGCCATGTTTGCTCCTGATTGTGCGAAGTAGAGGAGAGGGGGAGGGGACGAGATGCGTCCGCTGGAGGACGCGGCGGGCAAAGGGGTCGGCGGGTCGACCGGACTCACGTGTAGCAAACCCTGTGCCGCTTGGGTAGTGTCTTTTCTGTGGTTGTTCTCAATGTCCTCTGTGATTTGAGCGGCGGTGGCGCAGAACGCATGGTCTTACACCTGTGTCGCTTTGCCCATCATCCGGTTCGCGTCGTCACAATCCAAGGCGGCGGCGAATTGTCCGGTGACTTCGCTTACGCGGGTGTATCCGTGCGCTGTGCCCGGAGAATCCGTCGCCATCCCGGGGGGCGCGCCCTGATGCGACTGGCGCGATGGTCTGCAGAGGCCGATCTCATCCACACCCATCTGTGGGACGGTGACTTCTTCGGGCGGATCGCAGGCGCGTTGGTGGGGCGACCGGTTGTGACCACCGAACACAACACCCGCCCCGACTCCTCGCTGCGCGGGGTCGTCACCGCTGCGATGGCGCCGCTCTCTGAGGCCGTCGTCTTCGTCAGCGAGGCCGCGGCCCGCGCCGCGGTGATGCCAGCGCGCCGAAAACGGGTCATCGAGAACGGCATCGACCTGACGCGGTTCCAGCCGGGCCCGCTCCGCTCCGGGCCGATGCGCCGGCTGCTCGCCGTCGGACGCCTCGCCCCACAGAAGGGCTTCGACGTGCTGCTTCGGGCCCTCCATGGGGTGCCGGATCTCTCGTTGACCATCCTCGGTGAGGGGGAGCAGCGGCCGCTGCTCCAGGCCCTGGCCGATCCCCTCGGCGATCGGGTGCGGATGCCGGGGTGGGTGGCGGATATCCGCCCGTTCCTCGCCGACGCGGATCTGGTGGTCATCCCCTCACGATGGGAAGGCTTCGGACTCATCGCGGTGGAGGCGATGGCGAGCGGTCGCCCGGTCCTGGCCTCCGGCGTCGACGGCCTGGTTGAGGTCATCGGCGATGCAGGAATGCTCGTCCCACCTTCGGATCCAGGTGCGCTGGCGGCGGCCCTGTTGGACCTCAAACAAGACCGGCCGGCCCGAGAAGAGATGCGCCGGCGTGGGCTGGCTCAGGCGGAGCGGTTCGACATTCGGCGGACCGCAGACCGCTACGCAGCGCTGTACCGGTCGATCCTCAGTTGAGGAAGATGGGCTTCTCGGAGCGGGTGTCGATCTCGTAGCCTTTCTCGCGCCACTGCTTCTGAAGGCCGCCCAGCCATTCCTGGATCTCACGAGCGTTGGCGACGGGTTCGGGGGTGACCAGAACCAGCCAGTCGCCCTCATCACCGGTGCACTTCTTCAGGCGCGGCTTGACGTTGCGGATGGGCTGCTGGACCTCATCGAGGATGACCCACCGGGCGCCGGGCTCGAACACCTCGGCATAGTGGAGGACCGCAGACTGGACGCCCTTGCACTCGCAGTCTCGATGGAGACGGCGCCATACATGAAGTTCTGATCGCCCTGGATGCGGTCGGGGTAGATGGTCGGAAGCAAGCTGGC
>JBCBLB010000653.1:0-5419 GCA_038520555.1 Myxococcota bacterium
AGCAGTCGCTGGTCAGCCATGTCAACCCCTCGACCTTCACCCCGACGGAGGATCCGCAGTTCGACGTGCTGACCACAGCACAGGTCCAGGACTTCCAGCAGCTGACCGGCCGGATCGGCGCGCTGTGGGACCGCGGTGCATGGGCGGTCGGGGCGAGCGTCGCGCCGCCGATCCGCTTCTTCGCGACCGGAAGCCTGACGGCGGACTTCTCCGCAAACGTCTACTTCACCGGCGACGAAGACACCGACGCGATCATCACCGCACAGGCGGCGACCGATTCGTCGGTGAGCCTTCCGCTGACGCTCCCGGCGGTGGTTCGCCTGGGTGGGATGGTGCGACGGGATTCTGGCCTTCAGGTCGAACTGAACGTGGTCTGGCAGGGCTGGTCCTCGGTGGAGCGCCTCCAACTCGAAGACGTGGACCTGGAGATTGAGACGACCGCAGCGGAGCCTTCTCAGGTGGCGGAGGACGTGCCGCTGCCGATTGGGATGCGAGATGCCTGGGGAGTACACCTCGGGTCGGAGTACCCGTTGCGCCCGACAGCGCGGATTCGAGGGGGTGTGTTCGCAGAAACCTCGGCTGCGGCGGAGGGCTACGCGTCGGTCCTGCTGCCGGACGGGCCGAAGCTTGGCTATGGACTGGGGGGCAGTATCCAGCCCTGGCCTGAGCGAGGGCTGTGGATCGACCTTGGGTTTGGGCAGGGGATCGTGTTCCGTCAGTCGATCGAGACCAGCCGGGTCACCCAGATCCAGATCGATCCGTTGACCGGTGCGGTGCGAGAAGGCCTGGTGGTGGGCCGCGGAGACCTCGGGGTGTTGAACACCACGGCGTCGGTCGCGATGAGCTGGACGCTGTGACTCACGAACAGATCAGCGACGGATCTGACCATCCACTGCCTCTCCGATCCCCTTGACGAGGATGGCGCATCCGGGAAGCGCCAGAGAGAGCGCCCTCCACTCATCCTCTCCGGCGGGGGCGAGTTGGAAACTATCGATGCAGATATCCCTGAGCTGCCCTTCCCGAGCCAGCGGCGCCAGGATGTATAGCCCGGTCAGGGTAATGCTCGTCTCATGGACGCCCAACGACTCCAGCTTCATCAGCCCGGTCAGGTGCACCAGGGCAGCGTCGGTGAGCTGCGGGTTGTCTTTGAGTCGAAGGTGCCGAAGGTCTGGGCGTTTCTTCAGATGAGCCAGGCCCGCGTCGGTGACCCGGGTGCCCTGGAGGTTGAGGTTGTCGATGGTCACGACATCGCAGATCTGTGCCAGCCCACGGTCATCGAGGAGCGTGTCCGTGAAGGATGCGGAGCGGAGCGCAGGGAGCTGCTGCAACGCGCGGAGATCGCCCAGCTCACGCTGAAACAGACGAGGGGAGAAGTGGGTCGCCGACAACGCGACTTCGGTCTCGGCGATGATCAGGGTTGTTGACATCGCCGATCAGGTAACTGGTCCATCCCAGACGACCAATCGTGCATCTGATGTCCTGTTTGTTTCGGGATGCCGATTCAAACCATGATTCTAAGCAGAGAATCTTCTCTCTACGCTGCCTTGAATCAGCGGAACGACCTTCAGCCGTTCAAGTTCTTGAAGGAAAGCGGATTGCTGCTGTAATGTGTTTTCCATACTCGATTATCGAGGTGGTTTCTGTTTGTGCGAGGCCCTCACAGCCCTTCCCACTCCAACTGTTGAACCACCCGTTCCGTTTGTGATCGGGTTCCAGATTCTGGAGATTCGCTGACACGTTCAGGAAGACCAGCGAAGCGGGGTATTGATCTCCAGAACCGCTTCGCTGTCGACTGTCAGGGGTGGATCACCGTGTACAATCAGCAGGATGATTCGGTGTTTGCGCATCTCATCGAGCCACTTCGCGGTCAACGCGATCGCGTCTGTGTCCAGGTTGGCGAAGGGCTCATCCAACAACAAGACCACCGGATCGGCCGCCAGTGTGGAGAGCCATCCGGCTTTCTTCAGCTGTCCGGCGCTGGCTCTGGATAGGCGCAGCCTTCCGGGGACCTGTAAGGCGTCACGAAGGACGGCGCCGTCCCAATCGCCGTCTCCACGGAGGGCGGCGGCTTGCTCCCAGGCCTCATCGACGGTGAAGAAGGTGGGCAGATCGACATCTGCCGGCAGCCAGGCGATGTCCCGGCGGGCCCGATGGTCGTGGACGGGATCGCCGCCGTTGACGCGGACCGTGCCCTCTCTGGGGAGCAAGGCGCCACACAAGCATCGAAGCAGCGTGGTTTTTCCGGCGCCATTGATTCCATGGAGGCGATGGATGCCCGGTCCCAGGTTCACGTCGATGGGTCCCATGGAGAAGCTTCCCGGGTAGTGGTGGGCGAGGCCTTCGGTGGTCAGCCGCGGTTGTGCCATTGGATCCTCCAGGTGAGCCAGGCCATTCCCGCAGCGGCCAGCAGCAGGTTGGTCGGCCAGATGAGCGCCGCCAGGGTCGCGGTGACGCAGGACCAGAGGCCATAGACGCCCAGGTTGCTCGGCCGGCTCAGTCGGCTTCGATAGGCGATCAGGGCGGCCCCGACGCTGAGGGCGATCCACTCGGCGCACAGCGTCGGGGCCGCCGAAGGTGCCGAGACGATGCTCATCGCTGCCCACGCCGGTGACGCGGTGACGGCGGCGACTGCACTCAGGGTCACGGCCCGTCCGAGCGCAGAGATGGGCCACCGGCGGGGGGTCAGCTGTCTGCCCAGCCGCTCTGACAGCGCCGCCATCGCCAGCCCGGCCCCGGACGCTGCGATGGCCAGCGTCACCGCGGCGCTGTCTTCCAGCCCGGCGTCATCGAAGGTCTGCTTGTCCATCATGTTGAACAGCAGGCCACCGGCCAGCATGGTGGGGATCAGTCCCCAGGCGAGGGTGCGCGGTTCGGTGCGGATCAGGCAGAGCAGGTCTCGCGTCACCACCGCGCTCCATGGCCGTCGAGGTCTCCAGGACAGCGCCGGCAGGGCCCACCGGGGCGTCCGTCGAGCCAACCACATGAACAGCGGGCCCGTCGTCAGCACCGAACCGATCAAGGCGAGCGGGGCGAAGAGCGGCCCGCCGGTCAGCGTCAACGCCGCCGCCCCGATCGTCGCCAGGGACGCCCGAACCGAGCCGCCGGCGACGCTGACCGCGACCGGCGGCCACACGAGCATCCACATCGCCATCCGGAGCAGCGGGTGCGCGGTTCCCTGGAGGATCGGGAGCAGCAAGAGCGGAGCGCCCGCCAACATCAGCATGGGGATCAGGGTCAACGACCATTGCACGCCGGAGATGGGCTGTCTCAGCACCCACGCCATATGCGGCCCGAACAGCACCGTGCGAATCAGCGGCGCGGACAGCAGCGCGAAGCCACCAATGCAGACCGCGGAGGTCTGGGCCATCGCCAGGGGCGTCAGATCCTGAAGGGCCGCCCGAAGCGTGAGCCAGTCGATCGCCTGGAACAAAAACGTCAGGGTCATGACGACATAGACGAGGTTCAGGACCATTCTTCGTTCCAGGCGACCGAACAGGATCTGCACACAAAGATCGAACAACATCATGGTCCCGTCATCCCTCCGCGGCCAACGTATTCCGCTGCCCGCCTTGAGAATGGTGGACGGTTCATCGATGACGATTCTCGACATGTTCCTGGAAGGTCGAGGTTCTTCGGGCTCATCGGGGCTGATGCAGATCCCGCGCCAGAGCCGGAGAATTGTTGGTTCGCTACCGGGAGGGGCGAGCGAACCAGGTCACTGCGTTGTAGCGGCCGCCGTTCCAGTCGCTGGTCCAGCAGTGGTGGAGGCAGCGGGTGGCGTTGCCGTCCTGAGCGTCCACGTTGTAGCCGAGCCAGTAGCTGAAGCTCTCGTTGGGGTTGCCCTCCGGGTGCATCAGGTCATTGTTTGGATCCAGGACCTGATTCTCCGAGGTGACGTTGCAGCTTCGGCTGGGGTCGGCCTCATTGAGGGTCGCCACGCCGAAGCCGGCGATCGATCCGCTGGGGGTGGTGCTTCCGTTCCAGTACAGCCAGAGCTGATCGGTCTGCCCGAATTGAACGGAACCGTCGGCGAGCTCAAATTCGATGACATCGGGCAGGGTGTCACACCGAGCGGTCCCGGCGGGGCGCGGACGATCGAAGAGCCCGAGCAGGGTGTTGCCGTTCAGGTGGGCGACAAGCTCGGTGTAGCGGATCGAGGTCCCGTCGCTCTCGAACAGCTCGGAGACCTTCATATAGCTCATATCGGTTGAGCCGACATAGTCGGCTCCGGCGGACGCGTTGATGCCTGAGGCGAGGGTCTGCCAGTGGGGGCCGATGACCTCGTCTGGGGCGGCGCCGCTGAAGAGGTCGGTGAGGCTGTAGTCGGTGCCGATGGCGCCGCCCGTGATCGTCCACAACGCTGCCCACCCGCCCGATCCCGCGTCTTGCTCACACCAGACCTCGAACGCCCGGCTGCCAGATGGGTCGATCCAGCGCACCCCGCTCTCATCGCCGGCATCCCGAAGCGCCACGCAGTCCACCGCTGCACAGGCCATCGTCGACCCCAGCGCCTCGGCGTCGTCTACCGTGCCGCTGCAGTTGTTGTCGATTTCGTCGCAGATCTCGGCCTCACCGGGGCTGATCGTATCATCATCCGGCGCGCAGTCGCCGGCGTCGGCGACGTATCCTGTAGGCGCCACACAGGACATCACCGGTTCGTCGTCTACACCAAACCCATCTCCGTCGGTGTCTGCGTACCAGATCTCGGGTGATGTGACGTCATCGTCTTCGTCATCGATCAGCCCGTCACAGTCATTGTCGAGTTCATCACACAGCTCGTCTGCGTCGGGGTTGATCGTCGCTGCTGCGTCATCGCAGTCGTCTTCGACCGAGAAGCCGTCGTTGTCTGCGTCGATCGGTGCGTCGCTGTCTTCGCCTGTGTCGTCTGATGCGTTACAGCCCCCCAGCGTCACACACAGCAGTGACACCATCAGCCATCGATTCGTGATCATTGAAATCCCCTCTTTGAGAACGAATTTCAGTCTATCGAGCGGTTCATGACGGACATCCTTCCCTGATCTTTCCTCATATCCGTTCTTCGCTTCGTCCTCTGTCGGATGCTTTCCCGCTTGTCGTATGGAGATGGTCTTTCTGTCACGGCGTTACGCGATCGGTATTTTTGCTGCCCGGGTGTTGGAATCGTCCGTGTAAACTGCCGGGTGAGGCGTGCGATATACCGGTCTCAGGATCTGGAGGGAAGATGTCGGATCGGAGCCCGTGTGCATTGATCGTCGGTGAGGGCCCGGGGTTGGGCAGCGGCCTTGCGCGTCGGTTCGCCCGCGGGGGGCTGCGGGTGTGTGTGGCGCGCCGTCGGGGCGCGCTGCTCGCACCCCTCTGTGAACAGCTCAATCACCGCGTCTTCTTTGCGCGCATCTGTGGTGAACGCGCGTGCGAATCCCCCTGCCTCCTCGATCTCTTC
>JBCBLB010000017.1:0-33766 GCA_038520555.1 Myxococcota bacterium
CGAAGATATGGATCCGCCTGACACCACCTGGGCACGCATCCGGGTCCGGTGCCAGTTCCGCGACGAAGCGTTCAAGCGGTGGGACGGCATCACCATCTCTGGCTACCGATTCCAGGACAGATAATGAACACGACAACGCCTCTTCGCCGTCGTCGTCAGGGGTTCACCCTGCTCGAGCTGGTCATCGCCATCGGGATCGCGACCTTTGTGGTCGCTGCGCTATATTCGTTGTTCCTGGCTCAGTCTCGTCAGTTCCAGTTCCAGGATCTGCAGATGGAGATGCACCAGAACGTCCGATTCGGCACAGACACCCTGACCGGAAATATCCGAATGGCCGGCTTCAACACCAACGGCTTCGGTGTGGGTGAGCTGGGCTCGAGCGGCACCGGGCCCGGCATCGTCCCCAACGTGACGATGCCGGCCATCATCCCCTGGGACTCGGACACCGGACCAGACGCCATCACCATCATGTACGCCGATCCGCTCACCCTCATCGAGTCCGACCCGACAGAGCGTCAAGACTGCGGCGACTCATTTTTGGTGTTCGACACCGCCCGCCTGGACAACCTGAATCGGTTGGGGACCTACGAGGCCAACGAGTATATCCTCTGCCACGACTACACCAACCGGGCGTCGTCGACCTTCTTGTGGCGGACCGATCGCCCGGCCAACGTGGGCACTGGGCAGCTTCACTACACCCGGCTCTCTGGGAGCCCGACTTTCGCAGACTTCAACGCCGCCTGTCCGGTGGGGGATGATCTGCCGCCGATCCTGCGTTGTGGGGAGGCGAAGATCATGACCTTCTATATCGACGACGACGATGACGGGATCGGCCCTGGCTCGCCGGACCATCCGGTGCTGATGATGGACTCTGACTTTAACTGGCCTGACGCCGATGACGTTCCCATCGTCGATAATATCGAAGACCTTCAGTTCCAATACTGTATCGAGCAGCCGGGCAACGGCTGCAACGACCCAGCTCTATGGAGCGACACCTTCAACGTCGCCGTCGCCGATCAGATCTGGTCGGTTCGGATGCACCTTGTGGTTCGTTCGTCTCAGGAGGATCCGCGTGGTCAGTTCCCCGGTCAGCGTCCGGCGCTCGGCAACCGGCCCGCCTCCTCCGACACGGACCACTACTACCGTCAGGTGCTGACCACTGAGGTCTCCCTGCGCAACATTCGGATCCTGTGATGAACGCTCACCGTCGTCTCTTCCGCGATCGCCGCGACCGCCGCGACCGCCGTGGCTATGTAATGCTCGTCGCCCTGGTGCTGCTCGCCCTGCTTGCGGTGTTGGGCAGCACGACGCTGAACATCGCCGGGGTCGATCAGCGAATCGCCATCCAGAACCGAAAACATATGCAGGTGGTCAACACTGCGATGGCGGGCGCCGATCATGCCCGGGATCAGCTCCGCTGGGAGCTGCCGGCGATCAGCGAGATGGATGAGTTCATCCCGGTTACCGACGCTGAGGTCTTCCTCCAGGGGTTGAACTACGCCCAGAACCAGGGCGTCTATGAGGTCGACGCTGAGTACCTTCGCTGCGGTTCACCCCCACCGGGCTACTCCGCAGAGGTCAGCGCCCGGGCTTTCCGAAGCGACTACTGGCAGATGACCTCGACCGCTCGGATGCAGGACGCAGCGTTCAACAATATGAACGCGTCTCAGGCTCGCTCTGCGGTCATCATTCGCAAGGTCATGCAGGGGAGCTGCTCGACCTTCTGAGAGAAGGGGAGCCGATCGGCGTCTTCTCTGCTGAGTCAGCACGAGGCTTCTCACCGGCCGTCCACGGTGGCGGACCGTTTCGGGGGCGTCGCGACCGGCGCTGCGCTATATCGAGGCACCTCGTGAACGGTGCGGGGTGGAGGTCTCCGAATGGATTCGACGTCGATCTCGACCCGAGCGCTTCTTGCGCTGGCCATCCCCTCGGCGGCCTCTGCGATCCTCAACAATGCGTATCGGATCGTCGACTTGTATGCGGTCCAGTGGTTGGGCGTCGCTGCGCAGGCCGCGCTGGGATCCTCGACGTTCATCCTCATCGCGTTGTATGCGGTGTTTCTGCTGATCTCAGCGGGGGCGGGGCCGCTCATCGCGCGGGCCACCGGAGCGGGGGATCTCCTGAAGCGAGAGCAGATCCTTGGCAACGCCCTCACCGGCGCCGTTGCGGTCGGGGCGCTGACCTCGGGCATTTTGTACCTTGGCGGTGATGCCATCGCGGCGATTGTTGGCCTGGAGGGAGACGCCGCGGCCATGATGGGGGTCTATCTGGAGGCCCTCGCCGTCGGCGGGATCCCCCTGGCCATCGCTCCTCTCGTGGATGCATGTTTTTTCGCCATGGGCAACGCCACCCTGCCGCTCATTTTGCAGGTGCTGTTCACCCTTACCAACGCCGCCCTGAATTGGCTGCTGATTTATTACCTTGGGATGGGGATTTCGGGGGCGGCGTTCGCCAGCGTCATCTCTCGTGCCCTGACCACCGGGGTCGGGTTGTGGTTGTTGTGGGGGAAGATCCGATGGGGGCGGGCGACGCTGTGGCCCACCGAGACCCTCACACGCATCGCCCGGGTGGGCCTTCCCATCGCCCTCAACGTGATCGCGTATGCGTTTGTGTATTGGGCGTTGCTGGCCGTCGCCATCTCACCGCTCGGCCCTGAGGTCAACGCCGCGCTGGGTGTGGGATTTTCGGCGTTGGAGGGGGTGAGCTGGCCGATCTTTCACGGCTTCGAGCTGGCGGTGGCCAGCATGGTCGGTCGCCAGCTCGGCGCTGGCCGTCCGGATCTCGCCGATCGGGCGATCACGCTGGCGATTCCGTGGATTTTGGGGGCGGGCTTCGTCGCCGCCGTCATTTTTTACTTCGCCGCGGAGCCGATGTGCGACTTGTTCACGGAAGATCCGGCGGTCCTTCAGGCGGCGATTCTGTACGCCCAGGTGCTCGCGTTCTCTCAGGTGTTCGTGGCCATCGAGGCGCTGGGCGAGGGGGTTCTCGCGGGAGCGGGGGACACCCGTGCGGTGTTCTGGTGGTCGGTTCCGATGAATGTCCTCCGGGTGCCGCTGGGCTGGCTGCTCGCCTTCCCGCTGGGCATGGGCGCAGCCGGGGTGTGGTGGGCGATCAACCTGACCACTTATGGAAAAGCGCTCGGCAAAGCGAGCGCGGTGATTCGGGGCCGTTGGCGAGCGCTGCGCCTGGAATGAGCCTTAAAAGCCGGTGTCTTCGGAGAAGTCGGGGTAGCAGATGATCGCGCGTTCGGGGTCCAGGGGGCGAAACCGCAGCGCGGAGTCCCCGGCCCGATGGGCGTAGCGGACCTCAATGGGGTACTGCCCGGCCTGTAGATTGACGTCCACCGTTTCGGGGAGGTACGCCTGATCGGCGCCCATTCGGGTGATGACCGGTGCCGCGTTGACGAAGAACCAGAAGTCGTTCGAGGTCCCGACGAGGAAGGGGACGTTTCCATCTTGCAGGACCCGAATCCAGGCGATCCATCGGACCGAGAAGTGTTCGGGGTCGTCGGCGAGGCCCTCATCGACGGGCCACCAGTTGCTGCCCTGGTCGAGGGAGGGGTCGAACCGGGAGAACGCCTGATGGTCGGGATCCCACCAGTCCAGCTCCTCTATGGCGTCTGCAGCGATGGGTTCGGCGTCTTCATCGGGTTCGAAGTCGGGGTGGGCGGCGGTGAGGTTGAAATAGTCGGCTTGATAGCCGGTCCCGCAGGTGTTCCAGTTGGGCGGATCGCCGAAGTCGTCGCCTTCTCGGCCGGGGGGCTTCGCGACTTCGACGGGGACTTCTTCTTCGGGGCGGACGCTGTAGTCCGAGCACGCCCACAACATGGAAACGATCCAGATCATCGCGGCCTCACTGGTTGTTTTCGTCGTCAAGGCGCGCAGCGTCGACATAGACTTCGCAGGTCAGCCATTCGTGCAGCCGATCGCGCTCGCCGTCGGACAGCCCGCCGCCGGGGGGCATGTCGGGCGCCTCACCGAGGGCGCGGGCTTCGATGCGTTCTGCCCAGAAGACCACATCGGCGTAGGTGTTCAGCTCGACGCCGGGGGGCGCCCCTTCGCGCAGATCGAGGGGCAACAGTGAAGAGTGACATCCCGCGCAGTTCTCGATCATGAAGGCTTCACCGTAGTTGTCATAGGTCAACGCGGGTCGTCGGGCGGAGCAGTCGATCTCTGCGGTGGCCGCAGTGTCTTCGACGTCTTCACCCGGTTCGCAGCCCACGAGGGCGCCGACGAGTGACGCCGCCAACATCCAACGCGCAGTCATGACCGGAGCACAGCCTCCAGCACCTGAACGCCGGGCAGGTGCGACTGTGGGTCGATGCCGCCGAGCTTGAGCAGCGCGGTGCCGAAGTGTTCACAGGCGAGCATGTCACCGTTGTCATCGGCCATGCCGGTCTGGAGGTCGATCGGCATGGCGATGAGTCCGCTGTCGGTGCGGCCGACCATCCGGTTGCCCCGGACGCCAGAACCGACCAGCAACGCAGAGTTGTATGGCCAGTGGTCTTTGCCACCGTTTCCGTTGAGCAGCGGCGTCCGTCCGAACTCACTGATCGCGACCAGCACGACTTCGTCGATGAGCCAGGGCGTCGCCAGCCCTGGCGTTGAGGCGAGGTGGTCCATGACCAGGTCCAGATCGGCGAAGAAGTCTTCGAACTGGGCGCCTTGGACGAGGTTGTTGCCGTGGCTGTCGAAGCCGCCCCGCATCTGAATCATCGCGCAGCGGCACAGCCCCAGGCGCATCATCTCGGCGGCCTTGATGGCCTGCTCGGCGACGGAGTTGCCCAGGTCGGACAGCCCGGCTTCGAAGCGTCGGCCTTCGATTTCCATGCTTCGGTCCAGGTTGTCGAGCAGCGCATTGGCCCGGCCGCCGCGGCGGGCGGCGAAGTCAGCGGTGCGTTCGTAGACGAAGGCGTCGACGATCGAGTCTGCCGGGGTCGGGGGCAGCGGCGCGGGCTGGTCCGCGCGGCCGACGATCGAGCCGTCGATGAGGTTGAGCAGGGCGCCGCCGCCGGCGCGGACGACGGAGCCGCCGAAGCTGCCGGGGTAGTTGGGGCCGCTGAACACGACATGGGGGAGGGGGTACGCGCCCCGGGACTTCGCGGCGAGCAGGGTCGGCCAGTCCGGATACGACGAGGCCGATGTGCCGGTGAGCGCGAACTGGCGGCCCGACTCATGGCCGACCGAGCGGGCGTCGATGCCGTTGACGATCGCGGTCCGGTTGCCCCACCGGCGGAAGAACCGGGTGGTGTTCTCCCGCGGCTCGCCGCCGGTGAAGGCCAGGTTGCCCAGCGACTCGGTCAGGGTGTCGATGTCCATATCGACGAAGTCGGAGCCGTGGTGGGGGTCAAAGACGGTCGTGGTGTCCCAGCCGCCGCCGGCGTAGAAGAAGATGAACTTGCGTTCGGTGGCGGCTGCGCGGGCCATCTTCGGGTGCCAGCCGATCCCGGCCAGCGCCGAGAGCGCCGCGGCGTTGCCCAACAGGGCGCGTCGAGAAAAAGACATGGTCGGCCTCCGATTAATACGTCAAAACGCGAGGATCGCGAAGAATGGCGCTCACGACGCCCGCCCAGGCGGCGGTGGGCGAGGCCTCAATGGCGTAGAGCTGCTCCCACATCCGGGCGAGCTGTTGGGGCTCCTGGGCATCGGCTTCAAGGGGGATACCGGTCACATGCAGATACAGGTGTCGGATCTGGGCCTCAAAGAGGTCCGCATCGCTGTCCGGACGCTCCTTGACGGTCACATACGGCAGCAGGATCGCGTCGTCGGTGCGCTCGGGGTCGAGGTCATGGGTGACGACATGGTGGGCGGCGGCCTGGGCGAGCCGCTCCTGGATGAACACGGTCCCGACCGAGGGATCGTAGTTCCGCGCTGTGACGGTGTCCCCGTCGATGCCACCGAGCAGGATCGGCAGGCCGGTCGAGAAGGTGGTCAGCCCGTCCTCGCCGCCGAATGACCAGCGGTAGCCGGTCAGATCTTCCATGATCGTGGCCAGCTGGCGTGGGCTGACCAGCTTAACGCCGCCCATCCGGTCTTCCAGATCCGGGTCGCGGGCGTGGGCCGCCCGATACTCTTCCGAGGTGACGATGGCCCGGACCAGCTCTCGGATGTTCAGGTCCGAATCGAGGAACGCCTGCCGGTAGGTCTGGGTGCCGCTCCAGTCTTCGTCGACCTGAGCCCGCTGGGTCAGCCCTTCGAAGACGGTCTGGACGGCGCAGTCAACGAACCGAGGGTCATCGGCGATCTCTTCGGCCAGCTCGAACAGGTTCGCGGTGGGTCGGCCGTAGTATGCGGGCTCCTTGTCCGCATATCGTCGCCAGCCTTCTTCATATTCGGGGCGATACAGACCATCGAAGTCGTTGTCATCGTCGTTGATGTCAAAGAAGCCGAAGAAGTGCGCTGAGAGCGGGTCGAGCGAGGCGTGGCAGGACTGGCAGGCTTCGTTGGTCGAGATGGCGGCTTCGGGGTCGATGGTCAGCTGGTCGACCGCGGCGCGGTTGAGGACGATGGGTCGGCTGAGGTAGTCCTCACACAGCAGCATCTTGCTGACGGCGTTGGCCCGATGTCGGTTGGCGTTGCCGCCCATCGACGGATACCGCTGCCAGACCGCGTTCATGGTGAGGACACCGGCTTCGGGTCGGGTGTCGGTGTAGTGCGCCAGGGTCCAGCCGTCCCCATCGGCCCGATCGAGGTCCCAGATCTTCGCGAGCAGCGGGCTGGCGACCGTATAGTCCGCCAACACCATCTCGGAGTAGGGCAGATCGTTCTCAACGATGTGGGTCAACAAGCGAAGCGGCTCTTCGCCGATGGCGGTGGCCACCTGTGAATCCGACGCACCCGCGACCATCTTGCCGTAGTCTTCACCGGTTCGGGTCAGATACCGCAGGTTGAAGAGCTCGCGAACCCGGGACAAGAACCGGGGATCCTGCAAATATCGATCGGCGAAGTCGTCATACAACGCAGGGTTCGCCGCGATCGTCTCCAGCTCAACCTCCGCGGGGTGGACCCCGCGGAGGTCGATGGACAGGCGCATGAGCTGCTCCCGGGGGGACAGCAGGGTCAACGCTTCGGCTGCGGGTTGTGGCTCCACAGGCGCCAGCCCGCAGCCGCTGAGCAGGGCGAGGAAGAGGGGGGTTGTCATGACGCCTCCCGACCCCAGGCTAAAGCTGCCTGAGGGTGAAGATGAAGTCCTCCGGCGCCGGCAGGGTCACCGGGCCGTCGTCCCATAAGCCAGAGAAGTCGACGCAGACTTCCCCATATTCGATGGTCTCAATGCCGCGAACGTAGAGCGTGCCGCATCCGTCGCAGGCGCTGTATTTGGGATCGAGCGACGCCCCCTCTTCCACCTCAGACGGTTGGAAGACGAGGTCGTACCAGAACGCATCCGCGTCCCGCAGCCCGATCCAGCCCTGGGGCTCCAGGGTGCAGGTGTCTGGTCCGGCGCCGTTGGCGCCCGCATAGGTCAGATCCATCGCGATGGAGTCGAACCGCGCTTGGATCTGCGGGACGAAGAAGAACACGTTGCCCCGGGCTTCCAGCGTGTCGGCGTCGCCGCCGGTGGCGTTGAGGTACATGCCCGTCCGCCACCCGCCGCCGTCTTCACGGATCAGCGTCCCGGTCACCGTGGCGTTGACCAGGCTGGAGTAGACCCAGCGCGAATAGCCGGTCGCCTCTGTCAGGGTCAGTGAGTCACTGCCCTCACCGTCGAACTCGAACATGACGGAGTTGTCATCACCGACCACGCCGCTCGCGAGCATCTCACGGGAGCCCACCAGGGTCCGCCCCTCTGCAGAATCGACGGTCCCTTCCGCCGCAACGTCGCCGTTCCAGTAGTTGTAGCCGCCGTAGTACAACCCACCCGGCGTCGAGCAGAAATCGTACCAGCTCACCCCGGGCACCCCGTCGTCCATATCGAAGTTGTTGTCTTCGACCGGCGGCGCGCCGACATATACATCCGGGCAGCCGGTGTGACGCAGCTCCAATGCAGAGACGTTCGCCTTCCAGGCGCTGTCGAGGTTGATGGTCATCGCGGTCACCAGCGCTTCGCGATACGCGGCGGGCAGATCGATGCCCGTCAGCTCCGGAAGCTCCAGCGGCTCGGCTTCCGGGCCGAGGTCGACGGGCTCTTCCGCTTTGGGTTCTTCCGGCTCACAGCCAACACCCAGCGCAAGGAGCCCGAAAAGAGACAGACGGATCATTGGTCCTCCGCATCTTCGACACCCGTGAAGCCGGTGGTCTCAGTCCACAGCAGATACAGCTCGTCGTTGAGCAGCTGCGCGTCGTACCAGGGAACCCAGATCCCAGCGCCGTAGTAGTTAAAATAAAACGTCTGCTCAATCTCTGAGAACCCGAACGTCCGGATCTCGTCGTCTTCTGGCAGCTCAGGGCTCGCGCACCCGGCGAGCCCGCCGATGTCCGGGTTGGGTTCTTCGGTCTCCGGATCAGGGCTGGGATCGCCTTCTGCGGTGACCGTAAACAACACGGAGAACGTATAGTCGCAGTCTGTACACTGCTCCAATTCGTCTTCGACCAGGTCACCGACCATCGAATATTCGACGTAACACCAGGGGACGGCCATGTTACCATCCAGATATTCGACGATGGTGAGCGTCCCACTGATCGCGTTGTAGGGCCCCCCGATCGGGCGCGCGTCGAGCCATGCTTCATGCACCATCTCAAGGGTATTGTCCGGGACTTCGTCGGTGGGGCCACCGAAGTCCCCGGTGTCTCCGAACACCCAGCCGGTATCCCCGAGCAGATCCACGCCCGCGGTGTCCTGGGGCGGGAGCGATGTCGGAACGTCCACAGCGGCAGAGTCGACGTCCTGATCGCATCCAGCGATCAGGACCAACATCGTGAACAGCCTTCGACGGCCATGCATCATACAATCGTCTCCCCTTCAGCCGTCACTGTAGCATACATCTGCCCGACTGGAGCGGGAATGAAGGTGTAGATGGGGCGGGTGTGATGTAGGAGAAACGTAATCGAATCTGCAAGGAGGTGTTCAGCGATGCATCAGGCTGCGTTCACCCGAAGCAGCGCGCTCATTTGTTGGGGAGACAGCGGCCGGGACAGCAAAAACCCCTGCCCGCGTGCACAGCCCATCTCCATCAACGCCGCCTGCTGTCTGGCGTTTTCGATGCCACAAGCGGTGATGCTCAGCCGCAGCGATCGTCCCAACCGGAGCATCGCCCGCAAGATCTCCATTCGGATCCGATTGTCCGGGATCTCATTGATAAAGGTGGGTCCAAATTTCAGCTCCGACAGCGGCAGCTGCTCCAACGCCGACAGCGACGCGTCACCTGACCCCATGTTGTCCAGGACGATGTGGATGCCCTGCTCATGCAGCCGTCTCAACGCGACGACCGCGTCCGGTGCTTGAAGGACTCTCTCCTCCACTTCGATGTTGAGCGTGTCTGGCCGAAGCCTCGCGGTCCTGAGCCGGGTGATAAAGCTGTCGATGACATCGTCGGAGATCAGGTCGGGCTGGGAGAGGTTGAGGTGCAGCGGAGGGGGCACCTGACTCGGAGACCACATCTCCCAGCAGCGGATCGCCTTCTCGATGGTCCACAGGGCGATGTCTTTGGAGAGGCCCAGCTCATGGGCCAGGGGGAAGAACGCGTTTGGGCCGAGGGCGCCACGCTGCGGGTGATTCCACCGCACCAGCGCCTCGACGGCCACGATCGTCTCCAGAGACAGGTCATAGATCGGTTGGAACACCAACGACAGCTCGCCCCGCACCATCGCCTGCCGCAGGTACTGCTCGTCACGGAGCTGATTGACGGTCTCCAGGTGCATGCCGGTCTTGAACGACTCCGCCTTGCCGCGGCCGGTCGCCTTCGCCTGGTACATCGCCGTGTCTGCATCACGAAGCAGGACCCGGGCGTCGGCCATCCCGTCTGCGCTGACACGCACCCCGATGCTCGCGGTGCAGTGCAGCGTCCCATGCTCGGACAGCTCAAACGGCTGGCTCATCGTCTGTTGGACGCGCCGGGCAACCTGATCCGCGGTCTGCGAGATGTGGGGCCCCCGGAGCAGCAACGTGAACTCGTCTCCCCCGAGTCGAGCGGTCAGATCAACGTCACGCACACAATTCGACAGCCGGCACCCCACCTGGATCAGCAGCTCGTCGCCAGCGGAATGGCCGAGGCTGTCGTTGACGAGCTTGAACCGGTCCAGATCGACGAACAGCAGGGCGACCCCATGACCTGGCATCGTGCGTGCGTCCTTGAGCACGGAGTCCAACCGCCGGTTGAACATCTCTCGGTTGGGCAGCCCGGTGAGGCAGTCGTAGTGGGCCAGCTGCTCCAGACGCTTCTGATTGGCGTGCCGATCGAGGGTGTAGCGGATAACCCGCTCTACCGAGCGGATCGTGAGCTCATCCTTGGTCATATAGTCGGACGCGCCCGCTTCCATGACCTCAAGGTCGATGGACCGGTCGTCGGACCCGCTGACCACAATGATGGGCAGGGTGTACCCCTGCGCTGCTGCATAGGTCAGCACCGCTGTCGCAGAATTGGCTCCCAGGTCGTGATCGCAGAAGCAGATGTCGAAGGGGTTCGCATGGAGCGCCGCCCGGGCGGCGCTCATCTCTGTCGCTTGCTCTATCTCGCATTCCCACCCGGGGATTTTCTTCAAAATACGCTTCAGCCGAAGAAAATCGCATTGATCATCTTCGACGATAAGGATGCGTAGTAGATGCGGAGTGGCAACCACGGCGTGTGGCCTCAAGTCGTTCATGGTGCACAGGTGATGACCCATCGGACAGATCCCGCAGGACTGAAGTGCACTTGTTTGATTTCACACACTTTATGAAAAGTATGGATTTATGTAATTCGTTTCGATGTCTATCGATCTCATCTTGAGCTGTGGAGGGATTGCAGAGGGGGGCTGGTCTGGATTTTGTATGCTACAGATGGGTCATGACATCGCGTTCTCCATTCCTCGGGTTGAGTGCCCTCGCCGCGATCATCGCGGGTTGCCCAGAGCCTGAAGTCGCCCAGAACGGCGAACTTGTGATCTCTGCAGACTCCCTCGACTTTGGTGAGGTGCCCGTAGACACCATCGGCGCACAGATCCTCACCATCGAGAACACCGGGGCGCCGACCTTTTCGGTGTTGTCTGTCTCTGTTGTGGATGGGCCGCCCTCCCTGTGGCGGATCTCCGGCGCGGCCAGCACGGAACTTTCCGGCGGCGATAACCTGCGGGTCACCATCAATTTCCTGCCCACGGACCTTGGACAGAAGCAGGGACAGATCCAGATCCGCACCACCTATGAAGGGTCAGGGGGGCCCAACTACTTAGTTGATCTGATCGGCGTCGGGAGCCCCTCGATAGCCGACGAAGACGGCGACGGCGTCAGCGTCGCTGACGGCGACTGTGACGACAACGATGACACCATCTTCCCCGGCGCTGTGGAAGCCTGCGACGGGGTCGACAACAACTGTGATGGTGTCCTCAACAGCGATGAGGTCGACGCCGACTTTGATGGGTTTTTCGTCTGTGAGGGCGACTGCAACGACGCGGTGGAGACCATTTTCCCTGGCGCGGCCGAGATCTGTGACGGAGAAGACTCCGACTGTGACGGGGTCACACAGGACAACGCGGACAGCGACGCGGACGGATACTCGATCTGTGAGGGCGACTGTGATGACACAGAGCCCCGGACCAACCCCGGCGAGATCGAAGTCTGCGACGGCATCGAGAATGACTGTGTTGGTGAGATCGATGACATCGACGAGGACGGCGACGGGTACTCTCGATGCGACAACGGCGGGGACTGTGACGACGACAACCCGGATGCCTTCCCGGTGATCGTCGATCCCGCCGCCGCCACCACGGGTGAGGGGACCCTCGAGGCGCCCTACGCCACGCTTGAGGCGGGGCTCACGAACCTGGATGCGGTTTGTCGTACCGTCGTCCTCGCGGAGGGCACCTATGAGGTCTCTCGAAGCTGGAGCGACGGCGCGGTCGTCGTCGTCGGTGCGGGGTTGAATCCTGAAGACACCATCCTCCAGCCCCCGGAGAACAGCGCCGCCTTTACCGTGCAGAGCGGCGGGGCGCTGACCCTGCGCAACCTTCAGGTCTCCGGCGCCAACAACACCGAAGATGGCTCGGCCCTTCGGGTCATGTCGGGTGGCCGTCTGAGCCTCGATAAAGCAGCCGTGGTCGATAACTTCTGTGTGGATGGGGACGGCGGGGCGATCCTGGTGAGCGGGGGGCGCCTGGAGAGCCTGGAGACCCGGTTTGAGAACAACCGCGCCGGTGATGACGGTGGGGCCATCGTGGTTCGGGCCGGAGGCACCTTTCAGGACGTGGGCTCGATGTTCCTCACCAACAGCGGCGCCACCGGCGGCGCCATCCTCTCAGAGTCGTCACAGCTCATCCTGGATGGGGCCACCTTCGATGGCAACGCCGCGACCAGCGAAGGCGGCGCGATCAGCATGGCGGGGGGGACGGAACACCGGATCGAGCGCAGCAGCTTCTGGCTGAACACCGCCGGCAGCATCGGTGGCGCCATCGCCATCGCCGGCGTCAACGATGAAGACAGCGTCGTCCGCAACAACCGAATCCAGGACAACACCGCCGCCGGCGACGGCGGCGGGATCGCGATCACGGGGGAGAACGCGGCCCTTGTGCTCGCCAACAATACCTTCTTCGCCAACGTCGCCAGCGATGGAGAGGGCGGCGGCCTGTTCATGGGCGCCACATCCGCCTCAGGTGTTGCCGTCTGGTCCAACGTCTTGTACGCCAACCGCGGCGACAGTGGGCTGTATGTCGCGCCTGGCTCTGGGGCGAGCGCGGCGTATAACCTCGCTTTTCTCAACCCGGGAGCCGATCTGGCCGTCGGCGCTGGGGAGGACGATGGCGACAACGTCGCGGATGATCCACTGTTCACCGATGACATCAACGATGGTGATCCCAGCAACGACGATCTCTCGCTGCGCGGGACCTCGCCAGGCGTCGACAGCGGACCGACAGACGGCGACGGCCCGTCCGGCTACACTGAGTGGAATGATCTGGATGGATCCCGCAATGATCGGGGATTCACCGGGGGAGGGGGAGCAGAATGATGCTGATCTGGAGCCTTTCGGCGGTGGTCATGGCCGCTCAGGTGGAGCTGTCGCCGGGCGATGACCTCGTCGCCCGGACGGAGGGCCTGCAGCCCGGCGATGAAGTCATCCTCAACGATGGCTTCTATCGGATCCAGGGGACCATGAACTTCTCGGTCTCCTCGACCGAAGACTTCCCCACGATCATCCGCGCCGCAGAGGGGGCTGCTCCGGTCATCGAGCTGGTCGCCACCGATGGAAACTACCCTGGCAACATCGTCCAGATCTCGGAGTCCAGCTGGTTCATCATCCAGGGCATCACCTTCCAGGGGGACGTGGGCTGGACCGACGACACCGACAACCACGGCGGGGTCCGGATCGCCAACAGCAGCAACGTCATCCTCCGAGACATGGAGGTGGCCCAGACCGGGAACACCGCCGTTCAGATCGCCGGGGACAGCAGCGACATCACCATCGAGCGGGTGCATATCCATGACACCCTCGCCGGGCACGGCGTCTACGTCGGCTGCCAGGACGCATCCTGCCTGACCATCGGCGGAACCATCGACAACAACTGGATCCACAACATCGGCGGGGAGTTCACCTACGGCATGTTCTTCGCCCATGGGACCCAGGGCGTGACCATCCGGGACAACATCGTCTATGGCGTGGAGAATCGTGGGGTATACCTGGGATCGACCGAGTACGGTGACCTCAACATCTTCGAAGGCAACGCCGTCTGGAACGTCAGCAGCATCGGGCTGTTTGTGGAAGGCAGCGCCCTGATCCGAAACAACCTGATCTTCAACGTCGATGGGACCGGGCTGTTCTCTCGTGATCCGGAACGAAAGACCTTCACTGATCAGATCATCTCGTTCAACACCATCGCCAACACCACCGACTGGGCGGTGTACCTCGAAGACTGGTACTATGCGTCGGGCATGGTGTTCGCCAACAACGCGGCCTGCAACCCCATCGGCTACGGCTGGGAGTACGATATCCCTGTCGACCTGCTCGATGACACCGCGATCGCGCCCAGTGAAAACGTGATGCGAAACAACGTCGTCTGTGGCCTCGTCGAGGGGACCGAGGTGCTCGAAGACACCAGCGCCCTGGTGCCGGGCGCCGGCAACGGCGACTTCACCAACGTCGAGAACTGGGACTTCTACCCGGCGAACCGGGACTCGTCGCTGGTCAACGCCGCAGACCCCGACGGCGCGACCTTCATCCCAGAGGTCGACTTCAGCGGCTACCCCCGTGACGGCGCCTCACCCGACGTGGGCGCCTATGAGTACTTTGAGGACGGCAACCCCGGCTGGCCCATCCAGGAAGGGTTCAAGCAATTCCCCGAGCTGGAGCTGAGCAGCGATCGGGCGTCGGTCACCGGCGGCTGCTGTGAAGACGAAGGCAGCGGCGCAGACGCGGCCCTGCTCGCCCCGCTGATCGGTTTGGGGGTGTTGTTCCGTCGTCGTCGCGACCGTCGCTGAGTCCCTGCTTCGTATGGAAGACCCCATCCGCCCAATCGGCCGACGCCCGTAGACTCCGTCCTCTGACGTCCGGGTGGCGTTGTCCAGCCGCCCCGCTGACAGAGAGAGGTGCTCGCCGTTCACCCCTTCGATTCTCCCTCACATCAAAAGGGAGGGATCGCAGCGGTGAGTCGGGCGGATTCTGGCCATGAATGGCCTTTCTGATTTTGATTACTTAATGTTTGGTAACCGGCCGTGATTCAACTGAATATTAAGTAACCTTATGGCGCAAAAAAAGGCCGTCATCATGACAGCCTGTTCTGATTCACTTAGAACGTTGCGTTTCGCGGGGTTCGGGGGAAGGGGATGGCGTCGCGGATGTTCTTGATGCCGGTCGCATACATCAGCAGCCGCTCAAAGCCGAGCCCGAAGCCGGAGTGTGGCGCAGAACCGAACTTTCGAAGGTCCATGTACCACCAGTAGTCCGCCTCATCGAGGTGGTGGGCGGCGATGCGCTCTTTGAGGACATCGAGGCGCCACTCACGCTCTGAGCCGCCGATGATCTCGCCGATTCGAGGGACCAGGACGTCCATCGCCCGGACCGTCTTCCCGTCGTCGTTGAGCTTCATATAGAACGCCTTCTTGTCCGCCGGGTAATCGGTGACGATGACCGGGGCGTTGAAGACGATGTCGGTGAGGTACTTCTCGTGCTCGGTCTGAAGCAGCTCGCCCCAGGCGGTCGAGTACTCGAACGATTCGCCGGAATCGTTGAGGACCTTGAGCGCCTCGGTGTAGGTCAGGCGGACGAAGGGGGTCTCGACGACCTTCTGCAGGTCCTCGATGAGGCCGGGCTGGATGCGCTTGTTGAAGAAGCCCAGGTCGGATTCGCAGTTCTCCAGGGTGTGCTTGAGGGTGTGCTTGAGGTACGCCTCAGCGAGGTCGGCGTCCCCCTCCAGCTCGAGGAAGGCGACCTCAGGCTCGATCATCCAGAACTCGGCGACGTGGCGCGGGGTGTTGGAGTTCTCTGCCCGGAAGGTGGGCCCGAAGGTGTACACCCGGCCGAGCGCCATCGCCAGGATCTCAGCGTTGAGCTGGCCGGAGACGGTCAGGTAGGTCTTGCGGCCGAAGAAGTCCTGCGACCAGTCGATCTCGCCTGTGTCCGTGCGGGGGAGGTTTTTGGGGTCCAGGGTGCTGACCTGGAACATCTCCCCGGCGCCTTCGGTGTCCGAGGCGGTGATGATCGGGGTGTGGATGTAGAAGAAGTCGTTGCTTCGGAAGAAGTCGTGGGTGGCCATCGCGAGGTGGTGGCGGACCCGCATCGCGGCGCCGATGGTGTTGGTCCGCGGACGAAGGTGGGCGATCTCTCGGAGGTATTCGAGGGTGTGCCGCTTCTTCTGGAGGGGGTAGCTGTTCGGGGCGTCGCCGATGAGTTCGACAGACTCGGCGTGAAGCTCGACCCGCTGGCCCTTCCCCGGGCTCTCGACCAGGACGCCCTTGACCCGGACCGACGCGCCGGTCGCGATCTTCTTGACCACTGATTCGTAGTTCTCAAGGTCATTTTTGGCGATCACCTGGAGGGAGTCGAACGACGAGCCGTCGTTGAGGACGATGAAGGAGAGGCCAGCCTTGCTGTCGCGGCGGGAACGGGCCCAGCCGGACACCTCGACCTGCTCTCCGACGGCGGTTTCGCGAAGCACCGTTCGGATGCGGAGTCCTTCCATGGGGATCATCTCTTCTGGCTTGGTGGTTTTGGGGTTACGCGCAAATCATCGCGCAAAGCCCGCTTAGCCAACCCCATCGAACCCGACAACGCCTCTTCGTGAACCGATCGCGCCCCCTGGGCGTGATACCGTACTCAGGCCTGCGCGGTGTTGTAGCGCAGAGGCCGTCGCGCCGGCCTGAACCCCGGAGTACGTCGGTTCGACTCCGACCATCGCCGCGCAGGTGTATCCTTTATGAGCAGCTCTCCCCGTCCCCCGATGAAGCTTCGCTTCCGGGTCCCCGCCCCGCCTTCCCGCTCGCCCGTCCATGAACGTCATCTGATCAAGAAGACCCCGCTGATCGGTGCCTCCTTCGTGCGCCGCGCGATCCCACAGCGGGACCGCCGGCTGATCGGGGGGTGGTGCTTCCTCGATCACATGGGGCCCGGCGTCGTGGGCGATCATCCGATGGACGTCCCTGCCCACCCGCACATCGGCCTGCAGACCGTCACCTGGCTGCTTCATGGCGCGCTCCTCCACCGGGACAGTGTCGGCAGCGCGCAGCTCATCCGCCCCGGGCAGCTCAACTGGATGACCGCTGGGCGCGGAATCGTCCATGCGGAAGAGGGGCGGACCCCCGCCGGCGGTCGGATGCATGGCGTTCAGCTCTGGGTCGCCCTCCCCAACGTGCACCAGGACATCGCCCCTGCCTTCGAGCACCACCCCGTGCTCCCGCGGCTCAACGTCGATGGAATGGCGGTCACCCTGCTCGCCGGCGAACTCGATGGTCAGGTCTCCCCGGCCACGACGTATTCACCGTTGTTCGGCGCAGAGGTCACCCTCCCCGATGCACAGCTCCGTGAGCTGCCCCTCAACCCCGATCATGAGTACGGCGTCGTCGTCCTTGAAGGCGAAGCGGCCGTGGACGGCGAAGATCTCAACGATGAGACGTTGCTGTACCTGGGGATGGGGCGAAGCGCGGTCCGCCTCGCCGGGAAGCCATCGGCGACGGCCATGGTGATCGGCGGTGCCCCGCTGGGGGAAGACGTGCTGCTGTGGTGGAACTTCGTGTTCACCGATCCCGCCCAGGCCGCGCAGGCTCGGGAAGACTGGGCCGAACGGCGCGCCCGGTTCCCCGGTGTGCCCGGCTATGACGGCGGTCGGCTGCCGGCGCCGCCCCCGTTCCGGTATTAAACTGTACTGAGATGTCAGCGTAACGCTCTGAATCAGGCCGGCATAAGCCCCCGATGTACACCTGAACTTCGGAGGCGAAGATGTGGATGATGATCCTCAGTGGGGTGCTGGCCGCCGCCCAGGCCGGCGAGCCGGTCGCGGTCCTGGAGCTGTTTACCTCCGAGGGGTGTTCGTCGTGTCCGCCTGCGGAGCGGCTGTTTGCTGAGGTGGCTGAGGAAGCCCGTCGACTCAAGCAGCCCATCTTGTCGCTGTCGTTCCACGTCGACTACTGGGATCGGCTGGGCTGGCCCGATCCCTACGCGGATGCCTCCAACACCGAGCGGCAACGGGCCTATGCCCGCGCCCTCCACAGCGAGTCCATCTATACGCCGCAGCTGGTCATCAACGGCCAACAGCACATGGTGGGCAGCGATCGCGCCGGCGTGAGCCGGGCCATCCGGCAGGCGCTGGCGGCGCCCGCGGCGCTCGGCGTCGCGGTGGGGACGCCGTCGGTGAGCAACCACACCCTCCGCAGCACCGTCCGTCTGACCGGCTCCTTAGAGGAGGGCATCGTCCTCACGGCTGCGGTGACGGAGGCCGAAGCGCGCACCGCCGTCGAAGCCGGCGAGAACCGGGGCCGGGTGCTCACCCATGTCCACGTGGTCCGGGCCCACCAGCTCAAGGCGGTCACCGGTGACACCGTCGACATCGCGGTGCGGATGCCCGAAGACTTTGCCTGGCGGGAGGCGGGCCGGCTGGTGGTCCTCGCCCAGCGTCAGGCTGATCTTCATGTGCTGGGGGCGGTCAGCGCGCCGCTGGGTTCACCGAGCCGCTGATGGTTATCGGACCTTCTGGGTCGTCAGGGTGCCCTGCAGGACGAGGGCGCCGTCTTCTCCGGTGAATGACTTCGTCTGGGCCTTGATCTTGAGGTCCTGGACCGTGGTCGACTTTGTGCCGGGGATGGCCTGCTGGAGGTTGTCGGTGATGGCTTCGAGGATCCGGTTCCGGGCGAGGACGGCGATGGCGTCGGCGACGCCGGCGCCGCGGGAGTGTTCGCCCTGGGTGGCCCGGTCTGCGTGCATCTGGATCTTGTTCTTCTCGACGTCGAAGGTTCCGTTGACCGCGTATTCTCGCCACCAGCCCCGGTTGGAGAGCCGCCACAGCCGGATGTTGAGGTCGAAGCGATCGCCGTCGACGGCCAGGGCTCGGGGATCGACGGCGAGGTCATAGGTCTGCGCGCCGGCCTCGAAGGCGGCCCGGCGCATCAGGTTCAGGGCGGTCTCGGTCGAGGTCCGGACCTCCCAGTCGTTGCCGCTGTCGAGCAGCGCCGTGCTGGCCGCCACCGGCGCGCCCTCAGCCATCGACAGCGCCTCGACGGAGAGCATCTCCGAAGAGAGGTTGATCCGGGCGGCCCGTAGCGGGAGGTCGTCGCCGCCGAAGTCTGCGATGGTGAAGGCGGGCGCCGCGTCGAGGGCGTTCTGGGCCCACCGCTTGATCTGGGGGCCGACGTTGACCCGCTTGATAGAGTCGCTCTGGACAGCCAGCCGGCTGATGTCGGCGAGGCGCCCGTTGAGCTGGAACCCGTCGTCGGTGCGCTTGAGGGCGAGGGCCAGGTCCCCCTTCATGCGCGCGGTGAACGGCAACGTGCCGTCGAGGGGACCGACGACCCAGGTGGCGTTGCCGTTGAGGTCGGCGTCGATGTTGAGGCAGCTGGTGCAGCCCTGCCCGGGGAGGAGCCGGAGCCGGGTGATCGAGGCGTTGGGGTTGAGGCGGATCTTGACGCCGAGCGGGGCATCGACCCGGATGGTCTTGTCCCAGGACAGCAGCCCGGCGTCGAGGGCCGCGGTGGCCAGTCGCTGCATGCTGCTGGGCTGGATGCGGATCTGGATGTCGCCCCGCCAGCCGGCCGGCGCCGGGCCGACTGTGGCGAGGACCTGATCGCGTTCTTTGTTGTACTGCTCGCGGATGTTGCTGGCACAGGCGATGAGGCCGAGCAGCAGTGTTCCAAACCACAACGTCCTTCGCATGCGAACCTCCTGGCGATGCACTGTACAATGGGAGGGCACCCTCGCGCTGGTTATGCCCCACACTATGGGCCTCGTCTACCTCCTCGCGCTTTTATCGTGCGCCAAGCAGCTTCCCCCGATCGTCCTGGACGATCCGCCGACGGTGTCCACAGATGCCGCGCCGGGCCTCATCGGGATGCGGTTCCGGCAGATCCCTGAAGGGATGCTGATCATCAGCGTGGCCGAAGGGATGGGCGCCGCCGACGCTGGGCTGGTCACCGGCGATCTGGTCATCGCCGTCGATGGGGTGCCGGTCGCCGGTTTGCCCGTCGGTGACGCCCGACAGCGGGTCGTCGGCCCGCCGAACACCACCGTGGAGCTGTCGGTGCAGGGGCCGCTGGGGGGGCCGGTCCGCGCGGTGACCGTTGAGCGCCGACCCCGCGCTGAGATGCTCCCCCCTCGGGGAGCGACCCCCACGCCGCCCCCGCGACCGGCGGAAGAGATCCTCGCCTTCCGCCAGGCCATTCGTCGGGGCAGGCCGTCTGAGGTCGTCCCGGCGATCGATGCCCTGGTGGCCGCAGACTTCGGCGGGGAGCGGGCCGGCGATGTCATCGGCGGCCCGCTGCGGGTCGCCGCAGAGCAGAACCGAAAGAACGCAGAGATCGCCCTGGATCGGCTGGTGCAGATCGAATCGGACGACTGGACCTTCTATGCTGCGGTGGGCGAGGGGGCGGCCCGGGCCGGCCAGCCGCGGCGGGCGGTCAAGCAGATCAACCGCGCCGAAGCCTTGCGCCCCCCCGATCATCAGCCCATTGCGGGGAAGGGCGGCGATCTCGGCGGCGCGGCGCGGATGCGTCGGCTGAAGATGGACGCCCTGGTTGAGGTTGGGCGGGCCGATGAGGCCCGGGAGCTGGCGGGGGTGTATCTCCGCACCCACCCCAGGCCTTCGGTGGCCAATCAGTATGGGGCGAAGCTGCCAGAGGGGGGGCGGACGTGGTCGGCCCGGCTGCCTCCGGTGCCCCCGTTTGAGGTGTCGCTGTTGAGCGGCGAGTCCTGGTCTCTGGCCGATGCCCGCGGCGATGTGGTGATGCTCACCTTCTGGGCGACCTGGTGCGGGCCGTGCCGCGAAGAGATGCCGGAGCTGGAGCAGATGTACCGCCGCCGGGTCGGCCAGGACGTCCGGTTTTTGGCAGTGAGCATCGATGAGCCCGGCGCAGGCGATAAAATCGATGAGAAGATCAGCGAGTGGGGGGTGACCTTCCCGGTGACCCATGCGCCCGCGTTGGGGCAGGACTTTGGGGTGAGCGCCATCCCCGCCATTCGGGTCCTCAACCGCCAGGGCGCGCTGCATTACGCGTCGAGGGGGTACTCTCCGTCGAGTGTTGATGCCGTTGACGCTCAGATCGAGGTGGCGTTGGCCGAGGAAGCGACGGGACAGACCGCCCTGGGGACCGCCTGGAGCGCGCCCGGCGGATCGGCGTCGCTGCAGCAGTTCCTCCCCATGGGCGGTGTGTTCGGGGTCGCTGGGAGAGGGGCGCACGTGGTCGTCGGCGTCGAGGGGAGCCCCCCGATGAGCTTCACGGGCACCCTCCCGGCGACCGTTGAGGCGACCGTCGACCCCGTCCCGGACGTCCATGAGCTGGTCGCCTGGCTCGACGGCCCCGTCGCCACGGGGGTTCGCGGGCTGATGGTGCGGGCCTGGGGGGAAGACGGCTTCCCCCGCTGGAGCCTCGCGACGCCAGGCGCCATCTTCGACATCGCTGCCACAGAGAAGACGCTCTGGGTGGCCACCGCAGAGGGCGCGATCCAGCTGTCGTCGGATGGCGCAGTCCTCGCCCATCACCCGGAGATGCTCATCACCGACCTCGCCGCAGGCGCCGATGGCGTCTGGGGCCTCAGCGGGACGCAGCGGTGGTGGCTGCCCGATGTGGGGCCCCCTGAACAACAAGCCGATGCCCTGGAGGTCAGCCTCATCGACGAAGCAGGCGGGGCGATCTCGCTGCTGACCAACAGCCAGTCGGTGGTGAGCGGACGGTTCGGAGAAGACGGCCAGCCACGGACGGTGTCGGTGCGAAAGGATGGGATGATCGTGGGGTTGTCGGCGGACGGGTTGCCGTCGTTTACCTGGAAGCTCAGCCAGCCTGCTCGCCTCAGCGCAGCCGACCTCGATCAGGATGGCCACGATGAGCTTCTGGTCGCGATCGAGCGGCAGGGGCTGGCGGTCGTGCGCCTTTCGATGCCATAACCCTTTCCGTGCCATAAACACAGACGGAACCGAGCCAGGAGAGACCGTGGGCCGAACGCGCCGAGCCAGCAAGCCAGAGACCGCCGATCCGATCGCCACGCTGCAGGGCGACGACGACATTCATCAGCGGGCAGCGGCCGCTCGGGACCTGTCGAAGTTTGGAGAGCCCGAACACCTCGCCATCCTCGTCGAGCGCGCCCAGCGCGACCCGTCCCCGGCGGTTCGCCTTGGGTGCGCCGCCGCGGCCAGCGACATCCTCTCCCGGTATCGGCTGCCGCCCGCCAGCGAAGCCCTCTCGACCGAACAGCGCCGTGGCTTGCTGGAGCTGTTTAAGGGCTTTGATCCAGCGGTAAACTCCGGGCTGTTTCCCATCCTGGGGACCCTCGGCCTGCCGGGCCTGCTCCAGCGCATCGCCGCCGGTCTGCGCGATCCGCGGGGCGATGTGCGCCTGGGCGGCGCGGTGGGATTGTTGCGGATGGTGTCCTCGGCGAGCGTGGCCGGCGATGAGCTGACCGAGCAGCGGGTCGTCAACCTCCTCCATGACAGGCGGCTGAAGCCCGATGCCCTCGCCGCGGTCGCCCAGGTCTGCGCCGCGGTGGGGTATCGCTCTGCTCTCCACCGGATGCAGTCGTTGGACCTGGATGGCGCCCATGGAGAGGCGGTCTCCAAGGCCCTCGACACGATGCAGCTGCTGGAGACGCCGCTGTCTGGCGCATGGTTCTCTGATGGCAAAGACGCCGGTGAGGTCAACCCCAACAGCCCCCAGGGGGAAGCGTTCCTGATCCTGCGCGACGACGGCAGCGCGCTGGTGCGCGATGATGAGGGGCAGTGGAGCGTCCAAGCCGACGTCCTGTCCAGCGACGTTCGCCGGATGTATATCCGCAAGGTCGGTGAGCCCGAAGCCGGCCCCGCCTTCCAGCACATGTCACGGACCTGGTATATGGCCGGGTTGAACCGGGTGAAAGAGCTGTTGGAACAAGAAGCCGGGCTGCGGACCGTCGACTGGGCCACGCTCCCCGGGGCCGAGATCGATCCGACCCTCCAGGCGGTCGTCGCGGTCATCCGCCCGATGCTGGATGATGCCGCCGGTCCATGGCGGGATCTGGCGCTGCTTCAGGCGTCTGGTGGAGACCTGGACGGCGCCATCGCGACCCTGGAGCAGAGCCTGGAGGCCAAGCGCACGCCGGCGGATACGTGGTTTTACCTGGGCGAAGCGCTGGCGGCGAAGGGGAAGCCCGCTGCGGCGAAGGCGATGTGGGAGACCTGCCTGGAGAAGGCGCGCTCGAAGAAGGCCGACTATGTGCGGCTCGCGCACGCGCGGCTCGGGTCGGAGATGGACTGACGGATGCGGAAGACGTACACCTGCCCGCTGTGTGGCGCGACGGGACTGCTGGCCTGGGCTCGCTATCCCCGCTATGTCTGCGGAGAGTGCGTCGGGCGGGCGGTCTGTGAGCAGGGGCGGCCGCTGACGTTCTTCAACCTGGGAGTGTCTGGTGGTTTTGGTGCGAAGTACGCCGATGATGGCTCCCCCCGAAGCAGCGGGGTCTGCTTCATCGACGGTCGCCGGTGTATCGCCGATGAGGCCCGGTTCGGCGGCATCGTCGTCCAACTCACCGACCCGCCCGAGGAGAGGATAGGATGAGCGCCAGCGTCGATGAGATCCAGGTCTTCGTGAAGGTCGTCGAGGCCGAGAGCTTCACAGAGGCGGCGCGCGCGCTGGGGATGCCGAAGTCCACGGCCAGCCGCTATGTCAGCCGCCTGGAGGACCGCCTCGGGGTGCGCCTGTTGAACCGCTCGACCCGGCGGCTGCATACGACCAACGTGGGGGCGATGTACTACGAACGCTGTGTGCGCATCGTTCGGGACCTCGCCGACGCTGAGGCGGCGATCACCTCGATGCAGGATACGCCACAGGGGCTGCTGCGGGTGACCGCGCCGCTGACCTTCGGCTATATGTTCCTCGATGAGCTGATCACCCGGTTCTCCCAGCAACATCCTGAGGTGCAGCTGAGCGTGTTCCTCACCGACCGCAAGGTCAACCTCATCGAAGAGGGCTTCGACGTCGCCATCCGCGGCGGGGTGCTGGAAGACTCCAGCCTGATCGCCCGCAAGATCGGGGAGACGCGGCGGGTGGTCTGCGCCAGCCCGGGGTACCTCGTCCGACGCGGCGTGCCCCAACACCCCGGCGATCTCAAGGACCACGACTGCCTGCTCTACGGCCCCCGCCCATCCGGAGAGGGCAGCTGGCGGTTCGCCGACGGGACCATCGTTCAGGTCAAAGGCCCCCTCGCCGTCAACAACATCGACGTGCTGCGTCGGGCGGCCCTGGGCGATCTGGGCATCTTGTATACCCCACGGTTTCTGGTGGAGAAAGATCTGCGGAGCGGCGCATTGGCCCCGATCCTCGATCCCTTCGTCAACCACGCCGGCGGGCTGTACATCCTCTACCCCCACGCCCGATACGTCTCCGCGAAGGTGCGGGCGTTTGTGGACTATGTCGCCGCCAACCTGCGCAACCCCGAAGACGTGGCCGCGGAGATGGAAGAGTAATCAGCGGGACTTCTTGTGTTGTCGGGCTTCCCGGCGCTCCTGCTGCTCCTGGGCCCGGGCATCGGCCGCGCGCTCGCCGGGCGTGCCGAGCAACGGAAGCACCGCTGCCACGACGGCGAAGATGTCGTCGGGCATATGGCCCTCGGGCGCCGGTGGACCCTCCAGCTCCACCAGCTGCGAGCGCACCAGCACGTCGCCCTTCAGATACACCTCGGCGTAGACCTTGGGGATGGGCTTGAGGCCGCCGGTTCGACCGAGCAGCCGATATTCGTCGCGGAAACATCCGGTCTGGAGGAGCTTCCGGCCCGCGTAGCTCCACCATGCGGGCTGGTGGAGGTGCCCGATGAGGGTCAGCTCATGTCCGCGGGTGGCGGTGAGGGCGCGCTGATAGCGCTCTCCGACGTCCAGGTCGGGGTTCTGCGTCGAGAACCGCCCGACGATCTCGCGGAACATGGTCCAGGAGACCGTCTTGGTCGGGTCGCGGCCGCGCAGAAAATCCCCCCAGTAGTCACGGGTCCAGTACTTCCAGTAGGCGCTGATGATCAGCTCTTTGACCTCAGGGAGCAGGTTGAAGACCTGCTTGCGCGGCTTGAGCCGGTCGAGGTGGTAGAGGTAAGGCTGCAGCGGCAGGGCGACGTCGATGACGGCGGTGCATCCCCAGGGCAGGTTGAGGATGGACTCGCCGTGGTGATCGATGAACAGGCGCCGCTCGTCGACCATGAACAGCGGGTCGGCCTGGTTGCCGTGCTCGATGTGGACCTCGCCGATGTCCAGCTCGAAGCCGGGAAACTGAATGCGGTCCGGGTGGGTCGGATCGACCCGCTCGCGGATGGCGTCCTGGACGTCGGCGAACAGCAGCTCGAAGTCGTGGTTACCGACGATGAAGTGGGCCACGTTGTCGCCATGGGAGACGAAGTCGCGGAGGGCGTCAAAGAACGGCCCATGCACGGCGAGGACCCGATCGAACTTCTGTTTGGCGATCGCGGCGGTGATGGCCCGCGGGTACCGCTCATCGAGGGCGGTCTTGAGCAGGTCGAAGGTGTCTCCGTTGAAGACCATCTCGACCTTGAGGGTGTCGTAGGGTGGCTGGGTGTATCGCCGGATCAGATCGGCGAGGAAGGCGGTGTGGGGGAAGTCATCGGTGGGTCCCCCGGCGCCCATTTCGATGTCGCTGATGACGACGAGCAACCGATCAGCGTTCGGCGGAACATAAAGCTGCATGTGCGGCTGTTTACCACTCTCGGCTGGCTTAGAGTAGAGCGGGGAGGGGTGGATGCGGTTGAACGAAGAGCGCATACAGCAGCAACGCTGGCGCAATTGGATACATTCCGGCCTCCTGCTTGGGGCCCTGATTGGACAGGCGGCGGCGCTGGGATGGTTGTTGAGCGGCTGGTTCGGGGTGATCCTCGCCGGGGCGCTGACCGCCGCGGGGGTGATGGCGGGGCTGCGGACCTCACCGTGGATGGTGCTGCGGATGTATCGGGCGACCCCGCTGCGGCCCGAGCAGGCGCCGGGGCTGTATCGGGTGCTGGGGGTGCTGACGGAGCGGGCGAAGCTGCCACGCCGGCCGGTGCTGTTTTATATCCCCTCGTCGGTGCCCAATGCGATGAGCCTCGGCCGCAGGGATGCCAGCGTGGTGGCGCTGACCGACGGGCTGATCCGTCGGCTCAGCCCCCGAGAGCTGACCGGGGTGCTCGCCCATGAAGTCAGCCACATCAAGCATGGCGATCTGGTCGTGATGGGCGTGGCAGACAGCCTGTCGCGGATCACCGCGGTGCTCGGCCAGGTGGGGCTGCTGATGGCCTTGTTCGCCTTCTTCTTCGGCTGGTGGCAGACGGTGTATGTGGGGCTGATCCTCGGCGCCGGACCGACCATCTCGACTTTGTTGATGATGGCGCTGTCCCGCCAGCGGGAGTTCGCGGCGGATCTGGGGGCGGTGGAACTCACCGGCGATCCCAGGGGCCTGGCCAATGCGCTCGCCAAGATCGAGCGGCGGAGCCGGCTGTGGGATCGGGTGCTGGGGATGCCGGGGCAGGATCCCAACCCGTCTCTTCTGCGCAGTCATCCGGCGACCGATCAGCGGCTGGAGATGCTTCGGGATCTGACGGTGGAGGGGGTGGCTCCGATTCGTCATCCCATTGAGCCGCCGCAGGATTTCGATGAGGTGCAGCGTCCTGGCCGGGCGCGCGCATGGGGGACCTGGTTCTGAGAATCCGACCGGTTCGAACAAATCGGCCTTGTCAGTGCTTGAGGGCGGTGGCAAGGTATACACATGGCCCTTGAGATTGCCCAGCTGCTCGCACAACTGGAGGCGTCCTCCTCCCAGGATGGCCGATATGGCCGCCCGTTTATGGTCTCTGCACAGGGGCGGCTCGCCACGGTCGAGCGGGGGGAGGGGTGGCAGACCGATGAGCTGCGGCCCGATGTCGATGAACTGACCCGGACACAGCGCCACCACATCGCGACCCGCTGGACCGGCGCCGGGTTGGCGGAGCACGCCGCCATCGCGGCGGCGGGTCGGTTCGTCCTGGAGCTGTTGTCGGTGGGGGCGCCGTCGTTCCTCGTCGCCTCTGCCGCGGCAGCGGTCAACGATGAGGTCGAGCACGCGCGGCTGTGCTTCACGCTCGCCAGCGCCTATACGGACGCTCCGCTGAGTCCCGGAGCGCTCCCCGTCGATGGCGCCCTGACCGCGACGCCGACGCTCGGTGATGTCCTCCTCACCTGCATCGATGAGCTGTGCATCGGGGCGACCCTGTCCGCAGTGCGTGCCGCAGAAGCACGTGTAAACGCCGCTGATCCGGCAGTGTGGTCGGTTTTGGGGCGGCTGGTAGACGACGGCTGGAAGCAGAGCCGGATGGGGTGGGATGTCCTGGGCTGGGCCATCCGAAGCGGCTCGCCCGCCCTCGAAGCCCAGATCCGCGAGCGCTTCGCTGAGCGCATCGCCGCGTTGGGCAGCGCCCCGCCTCCAGAAGACGATCCACAGCCGGCGGATGCGCTGCTCATCGCCCACGGCTGTCTGCCGCCGATGGCCGAACACCGCGTCAAGCTGGCCATCCTCCAGCAGGTGCTCAAGCCCTGTGTGGCGACCTTCCTGCGCGGCGGGGCCAATCAGCCCTTCTAATCCTCGACCAACGTCGACGTGATCCGGACCTCCGAATGCAGCGTTCGGTGCACCGGGCAACGATCGGCGATCTCCATCAGGCGGGCCCGCTGCGTGTCGTCGAGCGGCCCCGTAAGCCGGATCTGCTTGCGGATGTCGTCGATCTTGCCGGTCCGGGTCTCGCATTCTGCGCAGTCAGATGCGTGGATTTTGTCGTGCTGGAGGTTGATCTGGATCCCCTCCAGCGGCCACTTCTTGCGGTCGGCGTACATTCGCAGCGTCATCGATGTGCAAGCCCCCAACGAGGCGAGCAGCAGCTCATAGGGCGAGGGCCCGGTGTTGGTCCCGCCATAGGTTGTGGGTTCGTCGGCCCGCAGCACATGACCACCGGTGACGATGTCGTTGGCGAACCCGGTCGGCCCCCCTCGAACCACCGCCTGTCCGTGAGGCACGGACGCATCGGTGGTTGCCGCCTTGGGCGCCCCGCCGATGTAGCGGCTGGCCCATGCGGCGATGACCGATCCCACATAGCGGGCGTCCGCCGGGTTGGTGAGCAGGTGGTCGGCTTTGTCCAGGGTGACGAAGCTCTTGGGGTGGCGGGCGGCCAGAAAGATCCTGGAGGCGTTGTCGATGCCCACGGTGCTGTCCTGGGGCGAGTGCAACACCAGCAGCGCCCGGCCCAGGGCACGGATCCGGTCTTCGGCGCAGTGCTCGCGGATGTCCTCCAAGAACTGCTTCTTGATCCGGAACGGCCGCCCCTCCAGGAGGACCTCGGCCTCGCCGTCTCGCTCCAGCTCCGCGATGGAGCCCGACAGCAGGTGCTCGACATGGGCGGGGTCCGATGGCGCTCCGATCGTGGCGATGGCGACGCAGGCATCGATGCGATGGGCGGCGCTGAGCGCCGCGGCACCCCCCAGGCTGTGGCCCACCAGCAGCGCCGGCGGCGCGATGTGCTCGGCGAGGTACTCGGCAGCAGCGACCAGGTCGTCGATGTTCGACGAGAAGTTGGTGTCCGAGAAGTCGCCGCCGCTCTCGCCCAGGCCGGTGAAGTCGAAGCGCAGGACCGCGACGCCCCGTTCGACGAGGGCCGTGGAGATTCGGCGGACCGCGCGGAGATCCTTCGAGCAGGTGAAGCAGTGGGCGAACAACGCGCACGCGACGGGCTCACCCGACGGCCGGTGCAGCTGGCCGACCAGATCGTGACCGTGGGCGCCGGGGAAGGTGACCTTTTCAACCTGTGTAGACATGAAAATATCCTCCAGACAGGCGCTGGAGATATCCCCCGGGCGCCTTCTGTGAGGTATCCTGTCTGGGATTTCCCAGGAGAGAACCCCATGGCCACCGTTGAAGAGATCTTCCAGCAGATGCCCTCGAAATATCGGACCGGCGCAGCAGACAAGAACACGACGTACTACTTCTCGATCGGCGACCACAAAGCCACCCTCTTCGTCACCCCAGAGGGCGCCCGGGTCGAGTCGGGCAAGGCCGTCGACAACGCCGACTGCGTTTTGAAGACCACCCCGAAGATCTTCGTCAACATCGTCACCCAGGGCAAGGCGCCCGGCGCCCTGGACATCGCCCGTGGCCGGTTTAAGACCAACGACCCCGGCGCCCTGATGAAGCTCAAGGAGTGGTTCTCTTTCTGAGCCGGCTCGCCCGCCAGAGCAATGACGATAGACGTTGGTTCACCCCCTCGACGCTCCAGGGAGCCCGTATGGCTGAAGAGATGGACGCCCAGACCCGCACTGAGCTGGAGGCGGCGGCGTTTCGCCGCCTCGTCAACCACCTGCGTGAGCGGACCGACGTTCAGAACATCGACATGATGAACCTCGCCGGGTTCTGCCGCAACTGCCTGTCCCGGTGGTACGCCGAAGCCGCCGGAGACAAGGGCATCGCCCTCAACAAGGCGGAATCTCGTGAGATCGTCTATGGCATGCCCTACAGCGAGTGGAAGGAGAAGCACCAGACCCCCGCCTCGCCCGAACAGCAGGCCGCCTTCAACAAGCAGAATCAGAACCATTGAGCGATGAGCCGGCCCAGTGCCTGATCGAGGGCTGGCCCCGGCCGGCGCCGATGCGCCCCGCTGAGCGCCAGGCCCTCTCTGCGCGGCTGCAAGCCCTCGTCGCCCCCTTGTCCTGGTCTGGACCGACGCCCCGGATGGAGGCGCTCGGCCCCCATGGCACGCTCCGCATCCGGGCCCACATCCCACAGGGGGCGCATCTGACCCGCGACCTGTGCCAGTGCGCCGCCGTCGCCATGCAGATGAGCCAGACCCGCCCCCTGTGGATGTGGTACATCCACGAAGATCAGGCCCGGTTGCCTGCCCAACTGATCGCATGGCGCGGGATCTTCGGCGCCCATCCGCCCCCCACACCCGGCTGGCGCCCCGAAGACATCCGGAAGGACGAAGCCTTCGATGAGCGCGTCCGCGAGCTGCTCTACCAGTCGATCGGTGAAGCGGTGATGGGCGCCCTCGGTGTGCGGTTGCCCGCCGCCATCCACAGCCGGCAGCGCCCGACCCTCATCCTCTTTGAGTACACCCCTCCCAAGGATGCAGGCGCGGACCATGCCGATGCGCTCTGCACCATCGGGAAGGTGATGATTCAGCTCGACCGGCGGGGGGGGGATCCCGCCTCGCTCCAGGGCCGCGTGGAGATCGGCAACCCCACCGACCTGGATCTCGACGCGGTGCGGGTTCAGGTTCGCTTGCGGGGGCCGGATGGTGGTCTGGTCACGGTTGAAAATGCCTATATCCAGACCGTCATCGCCAAGACCACGCGCATCGTTGACGTGAAGGCCGCGCTCTCCCTTGGACCGGCTGAGGTGCAGACCCTCGACGTCGCCTGTGAGGTGCTCCTCGGCCATACGGTCCGATTCGACGCCCGTATCATCGAGGTGTAGGACCATGATCGACGTCCAGGAGTGCACCGTCCTCTCCACATCCGGCGCCATCACCGCCCATGTGACCGTTCAAAACGCCACCAGCCAGACCTTCGCCCGGAGCATCCTCACCCTCCAGATGTTCAACGACAGCGGACGGATGGTCGAGCAGCAGCAGATCCTGGGGGGAGCGATCTCTCCGGGCGTGCAGACGCTCACCTTCCAGACGCCGTCCTCCGGACGCACGTTCTCCATCGTGAAGTGTGCCCTTCAGGGGCTCCTCAGCCGATGGGCCACGACCGCTTCGGGCATCTCTCCGTTTCGCCTCGAAGAACCGCCCCAGGAGCCGACGCCGCCCACCCAGGCGCTGTTGCCGACAGACGCATCGCCCGTTGTCGTTCCGGTCCCCGAACCCATGGAAGATGACGCGTCCAATCCGGTGGCTCCGGAGCCCGACCCCCCGTCGCCAGCGCGGGATCCAGGCGATCCCTGGCACCTGCTCGAAGACGGCGCGTGGGAGGCGGCAGCGGAGCGGTTTCGGGCGATGGGGTTGGACACGGGGGGCCGACGGCGGGTTCAGCAGATGATCAACAGCGAAGAGCCGGAGCAGATCCGGCTCGGGGTGATGGTCTGTCGGTGGAGCCGGTGGTCTGCGCCGATGCTCCTGGTCAAGCTGCTCCAGCACGATCATCCCGCGGTCCGGCTGGAGGCCGTGGATACGTTGGGACGCATCGTGGGGCCGAGCATGCTCCGGTATATCGAGCCAATGCTCCACGATCCCGATGAAGCCGTCGCTGCGGCTGCGGCGCTGGCGGTGAAGCGGATCAACGGCCTCCAGCCGCGATGATCAGTCCCAGATCTCTTCGACCGTCCAGGTGTCGAGGCGGATGCGAAGGACAAAGTTGGAGTTCTGGATGGGGATCAGGGCGAAGGTCCGACGGTCCAGGACATCCCACCCGCCGCCCCGCTGGCCGGCGTTGTATTGGAAGATGACCGGCTCAGCCGGCAGATCCAGGGCGATCGATGCGTTGTCGCTCGGCCGGACGTAGGCGTTGATGTTCAGCGCGCCGTCGCCGGTGATGAAGCTGAACGCGTCGCCGTCGACCGGTGGGATGTCCCCGCTGACCAGGGTGAAGCTCAGGGCGCCTTCGTCGCTGACGTAGCGGGTGTCTTCGATCGCCCGGTTGTTCTGCATGCCGCTTCGGCTGCCCTCAACGGTCCAGCTGCCTGCGGCGCCGTCGTAGGTGACCGTCCACTCCTCGTCACGGAGCAGGCCGCCGCAAGGCGGAGACTGGACGTCGATGCCCCGGCCCAGCCCCGTCGCCAGCGTCGTGCTCTCCGGCGTCGAGGGCGAAGCGTACTGGACTTCGGTGTTGTCTGAGGTAAACGTCCGGTTCACCGTGCTGGTCCGGGCGAGGCAGCCGTTGTCCGCCTCCAGCATCTGGATCGTGCCCTCTACCGTGGTGAAGACCACCACCTGCTTGGTGATCACCGCCTGACGGGACTCATCGGTCGACGCTCCCCACTCGACGAATTCCTGGAGCGGGATGGTCTCTGGAGTGGCGTCCATGCCCACCACCGCGGCGTACAGGTTCAGCCCGCCGTCACGGCCGTCATAGGGGTTGACGTCTCGCCAGGTCTCGCCCAGCAGGTCGTAGACGTCGATGCGGTTGGCCCCGACGGGCGCGACGAACAGGTTGCTGTAGCCGGCGTCCAGGTCTTCCGCCCAGGCGATGGCGCCGATCGGCGCGCTGGTCGGAATCTCAACCACTTCAGACGCATCGAGCGCCCAGGGCACGACGTCCACCTGGTAGGCCGCGGACCGACGGGCGTCGGAGACAAACACCCGCAGCGGCTGGTCGGCCCGGGCGGCAAACCGCCAGGGCTGCGCGCCGTCGGGCAGGTCGATCCGTCCGAGCTCGGCGTTCTGGGACATGTCGAACAGGCTGATCCAGCCCATCTCGGTGTCGGCGTCCCACACCCCGGCGAGCAGCCAGGGGCTGTCGGGGAGCCGCTGGAGGCCCAGGACCCGACCGCCGAGGTCGTGCTCGACGAGGCCGGTGTCGGTGGACAGCTCGAAGCGGTCGCCCTCCGTGGCGCTGCCGGTGATGAGGAATTCCAGCTCGCCTTCATCGGTGCGAAAGTTTCGGTTGGTCTGTGCGGGGCGGCCCTGCTTTCCAGAGCGGCTGCCGAACAGCCACCACTGCTCGCCGTCGTACTGGATCTGCCAGTCTTCGGTGGTCGTCGCACCGGCGCGCAGGGCGATGATCTCGATCTCTGCGTTGTCGCCGCTGCTGTCATTGTCCAAAAAGACCGGCTCCGAGGCGGTCGGGGCGATGAGCTGAGGGGACGGGTCGACACCGGTGAGGTAGGGCGCCTGGACGAGGACGCCGAAGCGCTGGTCGGCGGCATAGACCGTGACGTCGTCGCCGTTGGGCGAGAAGGCGACGAGAGACTCCAGCTGCCGCTCATCGCCTGTGGCCACGAAGCGCGGCTGGAGGAACGGAGAGGCGACGTTGTCAGAGAAGTACGTCCCGATCTTCAAGTTGAGCGGGACAATATGGCCGTCTCGGGTGTTGGCGACGAAGCCGATGGGATCTTCGAACGGCCCCCCGTCGAGGACCGCGGCGCCGTACGGAGAGTCCAAAAACAGGTTCCCGACCGAGGTGTCGGCGCAACCGGTGAGCAGACTGATGGCCAGCAGGGGAAACGTCATTGGTTGGCGATCCAGGTCAGGACGGAGAGGTACGTCGGGCTGTCCGGGTCGACGTCGAGGACCGCGATGGTGGATTCAGTGAGCACCTGGTTGTCGACCTCGCCGGAGTAGTTCCCGAACACCAGATGCCGCCCGTCGGGGGTCAGCGTCATCCCATAGGGGTTCTCGCCGACGTCGGTGACCTCTGCGATCAGGCTCCCCACAGGCCCCAGGGTCAGGTCGTACACCGTGACGGTGTTCGCGTTGAAGTTCGAGACAAACAGCCGCTCGCCGTCGGGGTGGGCGATCAGGTCGCCCGGGCCCACCCGTGATCGGGGGGTCACCCCCTCGTCGCGGCTGGACGGCGGCGCGGGCAGCGCGCCCAGCTGAGCGTCGTAGATGAGCTGGGGGTAGGCGTCATCGACCAGCTCCGTCGCGTCGAGGATCATGATCGACTCGGGATCGTCGTTGACCGCATACAACCGATCCGAGCCAGGCACGGGTTCGACCTGCCGGAAGCCGCTCTCTGCGTTGGTGACGTCAAAGGTGAAGACCGCTTCGATGTCCAGGTAATTGAGATCGCGGAAGTCGCCGTCCGAGTCGTCGCGAACGTCGATGACGATGATGAGCGGGATAAGCTTGCTGACGGCGTAGAGGAAGCCACGCTCTTCGTCGAGGTCTATCGAGGTGAACCCGGCGAAGACGTCGTTGAAGATCTCTTCGACGTTCAGGTCGTCGAGGGGGATGGCGTTGGCCTGCGCGTCGCCGCGCTCCGTCTCAAAGGACAGCGTGTCGTTGACGGTGGGCCGGAGCGGGGTCTTATACAGCCGCTCCACGTCTTGTCCGACCGCCCGTCCGACCCGGACGGTGCCGTTGTACAGGCCCCCGAACCACATCTCG
>JBCBLB010000439.1:0-8340 GCA_038520555.1 Myxococcota bacterium
GATCTGACGGGCGCCGCAGCCACCGACGACGACTGCGACGACACCAACCTCGATATCCGCCCCGGCGCCGACGAAATCTGCGACGAGATCGACAACGACTGCGACGGGCAGATCGATGATGACGACCCGGACATCGATCCGTTCACCCAGATCGTGATGTATGTCGACCTCGACGGCGATCGGTGGGGCTCCGATGAACAGCTCGGCCGACGGTGCTCCACCTCCACCGACGGCGCGCCGGCCCGCGGCGACTGCAACGACGCCGATCCGGACATCCACCCGGCCCGCACCGAGCATCCTGGGGACGGCGACGAGAATTGCGATGGCGAGGACGACCTGCACATGGTCGACGCCTCGGTCTCCATGTGGGTCGGGGACGACCGCTACGAAGCCTTCGGCCGGACCCTCGCTTCGTTTGATCCCGATGAAGACGGCATCTACGATGTGCTGGTCTCCGAGTACACCTACGACGACAACGTCGGCGCCATCCGGCTCATCCCCGGAGAAGACTGGGCCGTCTCCGGATATGACACCGGGCGCATCCAGACGCTGACCGACGCTCAGAAGCGATGGATCGGTCCCGAGGTCAACAGCTACCTCGGCCAGGTGATGGCCGCGGGTACGGTCGAAGGCGACACGGTCGCCCTGATCAGCGCCACCCGCATCACCCAGAACACCGGCCGGGTCTACCTTATCGATTGGGACGCCGAAGGCGGAGACATCGACGAGCAGGCCCGCGCGTGGTGGGACTACGACACGGCCAACTCCTACTTCGGCGAATCCCTGGCCATCATCGAGGGCCACATGTTCACCGGGACGTCGCAGCACTCCGACACCTACACCATCGGCGGGGTTGTGTTTGTCCTCGATCCGGACGCGACCGGCGCGCAGGATCCGACCAACCTGCCCCATATGGTCGGTCAGAAGAGCTATGATCGGGTCGGCGACATCGTCGCAAACGCCGGGGACCTTGACGGGGACGGGAACGTCGAGGTGGCGGTGAGCGCCCGTGGGCACGACACCGGCGTCAACAACCCCGGCGCGGTCTTCCTGATGCCCCCGGAAGAGCTGGGCACGACGATCACCACAACCGCAGATGTGTCGATGATGATCGTGGGCGCCGCCCGGGACAACCAGATCGGGGACGCGATCGCGGGCCTCGGCGATGTGGACGGCGACGGCTATGACGACCTGGTCATCGGCGCCCGCGACATGGACCCGATCAACAATAACGAAGGGGCCGCGTTCGTGGTCCTTGGCCGTGGAGACTGGTCGACGCCCGTGTCCTGCGCCGACGCCCACTGGCAGATCAACGGAGTCGGCGCGAACGACCGGCTGTCTGAGACCCTGCTCGCGCCGGGTGACATGGACGGTGACGGGGGCGCGGACGTGCTGCTGGCCGCAGACGACAACGACCTCAACGGCTCCAACTCGGGGACCGTCTACCTGATCTCCAGCAGCCTGGCAGAGGGCACCTACGCCGCAGACGAGGCCGCGTCGGTGCTCATCGTCGGTGAGGGCAACAACGACCGGCTGGGCCGTGGCATGGCGCTGGCAGGCGATCTCAACGACGATGGGATGAACGACGTCTGGATCGGTGCAACAGGCGGACGCCGCGATTACGGCGCCGTATACGCGGTGTTCGGGGACGCCCTCTGAGCCGTCCGCGTCCGCTCAGCTCAACACCTTTCAGCCCGCCACCTTTCAGCCCGCCACCTTGGCGGGGATGTAGCAGGAGAGCGGGCCAAGCTGGGCGCCGGGCACATCTTCGGAGTGCTTCAGCGGCGCCTGCCGGCGGGTCAGCACTTCGACCCCGCTGCTGGTGACGACGACGGTGTGCTCGAACTGTGCAGACAGCGATCGGTCTCGGGTGAGGACCGTCCATCCATCATCGAGGTGATCGATCTCGAAGGTGCCGAGGTTGATCATGGGCTCGATGGTGAAGGTCATCCCCGGCCGCAGCAGCGGGCCGGTGTTGGGGATGCCATAGTGGGGGATGCTGGGTTCGGTATGGAACTTCCGCCCGATGCCATGGCCGGTGTAGTCACGGACAACCGAGCACCCCTTGTCATGCGCGTACTGCTGGATGGCCCATCCGATGTCACCAACGCGGGCGCCCGGGCGAACCTGAGCGATGCCCAGCTCCAGGCAATGCCGGGCGACCTCAACCACGTGGCGCGCCTTCCCGGTCGGACGCCCCACATAGAACGTCGCCGAGGTGTCCCCGTGGTAGCCGTTCTTCTTCGGAAAGATCGAGGTCACATCCACGTTGATGATGTCGCCGTCTTTGAGGACAGTGTCATCCGGGATGCCGTGGCAGACGACGTCATTGACCGAGGTACAGACGCTCTTCGGGAACCCCCGATAGTTGAGCGGTGCCGGAACCGCGCCGTTTTTGACCGTGTAGTCGTGGACGAGGGTGTTGATCTCGTCGGTGGTCATGCCAGGGCGGATGTGTTCGCTGATCATCACCAGCGTCTCTGCGGCGAGCTGACAGGCCCGCCGCATCTGCTTGATCTCTTTATTGGAGTGAATGGTCACCGCCATCGCTCCGCGCCTCCCTGCGCTGACCGCGCGTCATCGTTCGCACCGCAGCAACGCGGCGCCATGTTCTCGTGAGCCAACTACCGGAGAGATAACGCAGCGAGCGGCTCAGACCGAGCGGCTGCGCCGTTCGAGCTGCTCTGCCTGCGTCTTACAGTCGATGCACAGCGTGGCGACCGGCCGAACCAGCAAACGCTTGAAGCTGATCTCTTCACCACAGGCTTCACAGACGCCATACTCGCCTTCTTCCATGCGCTGAAGCGCATAGCGGATCTTCTTGAGCATCTGGCGCTCACGACCGGCGAGGCGCAGCGAGAAGTCGCGGCTCGACTCTGATGCGGCGAGATCGAGCGCGTCCGGCGCCACCTCGCGATTGTCGTCGGTCAGCGAGTTCACCGTCATCTGACTGTTGGACAGCAGGGTTTTGGCCCGCTCCGTGAGGATCTCACGCAGCTGCTGCACCTCTTCCGAGGAGAGGTACTCATCAGGCGGCAGCGATGTGGTGTTGTTCTGGTTGAACATTCAGGTGACCTCCTATAGGTCCAATAAGGGCACGCCCCCGGAGAAGGAGAACGAAAGCCGTCCCCTCTTAACCGTTACCGACCAGCGCCGGTAATCAATGTGAGCAAGAGACTATGTACGCCAAACCGCATCGGGTCAATGCCTTCACACTTGCGACGATCTCAGCCCCCCACCCTAAAATCACCCATATCGCACCTGTCTCCTTTCTTGTTTTCATCTTCGGATGTCTGGACGGGGCGATCGATGAGACCTACCCAGGCGTCGAGCTGGGCGCGCTGAGCGGGAACGTGTTGCTCGAGAAGGAGCTGAAGAACACCAGCGATCTCAAAATCACCCTGTTCTGGCAGCGGCTGGGCGCACAGGGGCAGGCCACCCAGCGGGAGCTTCGTGCAGAGACCGAGTGGCCGGCCACCTATGAGATGGTCTTCTACCAGCCCCCCCCAGAAGACGCATACATCTCGACCCCGACAGGCGACGCGGTCGCCTACGCTTATCCGATGCTCTATCTCGATCTGGACGGCGACGGCCGCTGGGAGCGGGAGCCTGTGGTCGGCGGCACGCGCGAAGTCTTCGTCCAGCATTCTCCGGACACGCTGCTCTCGCCCAGCGGCACAGTCGTGTTCGATCCCGGCTACAACGCCATCGTTGCGGCTGAGTGTGGACAGGAGGGCCGCCCTCCCCTCCCAGCGCCGGGTCCGGCGGACGCCGCTGTCCTGGTCATCCGCGACGAATTCGAGCAATTTCTGCCCGACTTCAACTGTGACGGGGAGCTGCTGGAGTGGGAGGGCCTGTGCGCGGGTGGCTGTGATGAAGACGGCCCCCCCCAGGACGGTCCCCCTCCCAAGCCCGAGGATGACCAGAATTGACTAGAGAACGGGCGTCAGGGCCGCCATCAGCCGCTCCGGGTTCTCCATATGGGGTGAGTGCCCGGTATCCAGCAGGATCCGGCCGCGCATATCGCCGAACAGGGCGACCCGCGTCTCCAGATCAGGCAGCTGCAGGTACCAGCTGTCCGCCCCGAACATCAAGGTGACCGGGCTTCCGATCGCCTTCAGCACCCGGTAGTGCCGATCGACATCGAAGGGCATCGGCGAGCGGATCTTATGGAGCGGATCCCATCGCCACTGATAGGCGCCGCCCGGGAGCGGCTCAAGGACCCGCTCAGCGAGGCGTCGGGCTTCATCGTCGGGGAGGGAAGGGTTGAACTTCTTCAGCCGCCGGATGCCGTCCTCGATGCTCTCCAGGATCTTCTGTGCTGGCGGATCGGCGAGCTGGTCGAGGTGTCGGCCATACTGTCGGACGGCGGTGTCGTCATCGATGGCGGGAGGGCCGAGGCCGTCGATGAGGATCAGGTGCCGGACCCGATCGGACCGAAACGCTGTATAGTTCGAGGAGACCGTACCGCCCATCGAGTGGCCGATGAGGGTGAAGTCCGTGAGCCCCTCAGCCCGGACGAAGGCATCAAAGTCAGCGATATAGTTGGGGAAATGGTAATAACCACCAGGTGGCGCATGTGCGGAGCGGCCGTGGCCGCGCTGCTCAAAGGCGAGGACCCGGTGGCCATGGGCAGCGATCCGGGTGGCGATCCGATCCCAGGCGAGGATCTGGTCGAGCCAGCCGTGGAGGATAACAACAGGCGGATCGGTGGGTGCCCCCCACTCTCCGACACAGAAGTCCATCCCGCGGAGGGTGACGAAGCGCTCCTTCATGTTGATTGACCTGTTGGATGGAGACGGCAGATCTCGAAGCGTCGGGGATCGGTGATTAGAGTTCCGACATGCAAACGTATACCCGACTCAGTCAGGCCCTGCTGCAACAGGGATCGCCCGATGAACCGGCCGCGGTCTGGACCGAGCGCCTCCAGGAAGTGGGGCTGTTGACCTGGAGACCGGCTGCAGCATCCGATCTCGCGCCGTCGGTCTGGACGCCCAACCAGGGCATCTGTGCCGTCCAGGAGTCGCTATCGGCCCTCCGCGTCGCAGAGGTGGCCGTGAGCGACGCCCGCGAGGCCGATCCGTTCAACGCCATCCAGGTCCCCGACGCGATCTGGTGGCTCATCGGCGGCGCGCTGCTCAGCCTGATCCTGTTCGCCAACCAGCTGGTCGAGGTGTTCGGCCCCAACGTCGTCTGGGCAGGGATCGCCTTCGCCGCAGCCACGGCGATGTATACGGTCTTCGACCGCCGTCGCCGGGCCGCGGAGATCGAAGCCCAGCAGGCGCTCGACCGGGCACGGGCTGCGTTTTTCCGCGCCATCCATGGCCTGTTGAGCCGCAACTTCGTCGCCCTCCACGGGGATCAGCTCCTGGTGAGCACACCGGATCTGGATCGGCTGCGGACGCTGGAGGCGGCGCTGAGCCTGAGCGATCCGGACGCGCAGCTTCTCATCGAGATCCGCGATCACATCACCGTGATCGAAGCGCGCATTCAGGCGCTTCGATCTCAGCCGCCGGTGGCCTGGACCGACGAGGGGCTGTCTGTGGACGTCGCTGCGTTGGAGGACGCCGTCGACGCGTTGTGAGCCAGCGTGGGGTCGGTCTCCAGGAGCATGGTCCACAGCGCGTCGATCCAGGCGGGCTCTGCGTTGAGGCAGGGCACCGTGGTCAGCCGCTCGCCGCCGGCTTCGGTGAACTGTTCGACGCCCTGGATGGCGATCTCTTCGAGGGTCTCCAGGTTGTCGGCGACGAAGGCGGGGCAGAGGACCGCGAGCTTGTGAATACCGCGCGTTTCGGGCATGGCCTCTAAGGTCTGGTCGGTGTAGGGCTCCAACCAGGGGATGCGTCCCAACCGGGACTGGAAGCTGACGGTCCAGCGGTCTTCCGGGAGCCCCAACGCAGCGGCAAGTGCCCGAGAGGTGGCATAGCACTGTGCCCGATAGCAGCTCGCACGGGCGCCGGTGGGCGCGGGGCAGGCGGTGGTCTGGTCGCAGGGCTGACAGGGCAGCTGGCGGACCGGCAGCCCGTGGTAGCTGAACAGCACATGATCGTCGTCGGCGATGTGCGGACGGCTGATCTCAGCCAGGGCAGCGATATACGCGGGGTGGTCATAGAACGGAGGAACGACGGAGAGGTTGGGGACCACCTGCATCGCGGCCGCGTGGCGGTAGACCATCTCCAGCACGGTGCCGGTCGTGGCGCTTGCGTAGTGTGGATAGAGGGGCACGACGACGATGCGGTCACAGCCCGCCAGCTGCGCCATCGCGGAGGGGATCGAGGGGCTGCCATAGCGCATCCCCAGGGCGATCTTCGCGCGTTCTCCGACCCGCTCCTGGAGGGCGTCGACGAGCTGATTGCTATAGACCATCAGCGGAGAGCCCTCATCAAACCAGATGGACTGGTACGCCTCTGCGCTCTTCGGGGCGCGAAAGGGGGCGATGATCAAGTTGACCAGCGCCGCCCGACCGATGGGGTTGATGTCGAGGACCCGCCCATCAGAGAGGAACTCGCGGAGGTAGCGCCGCACTGATGCGGTGTCGGGAGCATCGGGCGTGCCAAGGTTGATCAGTAAGATTCCTGTCATCATGTTTGCAACTAACGCTCCCCGGGCGGTCCGCAGCGACGTCGCTGCGACGGTCAGCGTTTTGTGGCCGGACAGAGATCCTGCGGCGAGCGAGCAGTGAAGGAGGTAGACTCTGGTGAAGAATCGGAGGAGATGAGAGGATGAGAACCTTGCCCTGGATGATCACGTTGCTCGGCGCCACGATCGCAGTGGGCTGCGGGGACAATGACGACACAGACCTCCCCGCAGATCAGGTCGATGCCGACGATGACAGCTTCACCGCGGATGAGGACTGCGACGACAGCAACGCCGCGATCAACCCTCGGGCGCTCGAGCTGTGCGACGGCGTCGACAACAACTGCGACGGCTTGATCGACGGCCCGGACTCGGACGACGCCGTCGACTACTTCGCTGACGCCGACGCCGACGGCTATGGCGATCCGCTCGATGTCGTGACCAGCTGCGATCCGGTGGACGGCTATATCGCAGACAACAACGATGACTGCGATGATAACCGCGACGACACCTTCCCCGGCGCTGAAGACATCCCCTGGGATACGATCGATCAGGACTGCGACGGTGCAGACCTGTGCGGCATCGCTGGCGTCATCACCGAAGAGCAGCTCGACCTGCTGGACGTCGAGATCCGGTTCAACGCGGACACCTTCTGCGAGGACTTCCCCGACGGCGTCGTCGTCGAGGGGACCCTGCGCATCGGCCTGTCCAACATGGACGACTTCACCGCCCTCGACTGCATCTGCGGAGCGACCGCGATCGACCTGACCGGCTCCCCGTTCCTCACCCTCGAAGGCCTGGAGAAGGTCGTCGCCCTCGAAGGCGACCTGATCGTCGCCGGAAACGACCTCCTCACCAGCCTCAAGGGCCTCGACCGACTGCAGTCGGTCGGCGGCTCGGTCGACCTCAGCGGCAACAATCGCCTCACCGATCTGTTGCCCCTCGCCGCCCTCACCTCCATCGGCGGCGACCTGACCATCAACAACAACTTCGCCCTGTTCACCCTCGCGGGCTTCGACAACCTCAACGACCTGGGCGGCAACCTGCGGATCGCGTTCAACAGCACCCTGAGCACCCTCAACGGCCTCGAAGGGCTGACGACGCTCAACCAGGTCCTGAGCATCCAGGACAACCCGGGCCTCTCCGATCTCACCGGCCTCGACAACATCACCAATATCGGCGCTGAGGTCGACTTCGAAGACAACGAGGGCCTGGAAGACCTCACCGGCTTCAACAGCGTGACAGAGATCAATGGCACGCTGACCATCGCCAACAACGACGCGCTGCTGGACCTGTCGGGCATCCAGAACATCGACACCATCAACGGCAACCTCATCCTGCGCGACAACGACGAGATCGGCAGCCTCATCGGACTCTCCAACGCGCTCGTCGCCACTGGCGGGCTGTCGCTCATCAACAATGCGCGGCTCACCAACCTGTCCAACGCATCGACCAGCAGCTTCGGCGGGAACCTCGTCATCCAGGAGATGAACGCGCTCGAAGACGTCGACGATCTCAACGGCATCGCCTTCGGTGGAAACCTGACGCTCAGCCGGAACGCCGCGCTCGAAAACGTGGACGGGTTTTCACACCTGACCACGATCGGCGGAAACCTCAACATCAACAACGCCGCGCAGCTGAATTCCCTCGAAGGGTTCGCCAACATCACCGAGATCAGCGGAAATGCCATCTTCGAATTCAACCCCCGACTCCCCGATATGCTCGGCATGGAGACGCTCACCGAGATTGGCGGTGACCTCGAAC
>JBCBLB010000032.1:0-27543 GCA_038520555.1 Myxococcota bacterium
GACCCTTCAAACACAAAAATGTCGAGCGGGGTGCGCCCAACAAGACCGGCGAGTGGAACCGGTTCGCCGGTCGTCCGATGCAGGACTGGGTTCGCGAGCTGAGCAACGCGGCCCAGTTCGTCGTGGCCATCGGCGACTGCGCGACCTGGGGCGGCATCCCGGCGGTCCCGCCGAACCCCTCTGAGTCGACGGGGATGCAGTTCCACAAGCGCGCCCGCGGCGGCTTTTTGGGCCCCAACTTCGTCAGCAAGGCCGGCCTTCCGGTCATCAACATCCCCGGCTGCCCGGCGCACCCCGACTGGATCACCCAGATCATCGTCGCCCTGGCCACCGGCCGCGCCGGTGATCTGAAGCTCGACGACCTGCACCGTCCGGCGACCTTCTTCACCAGCTTCACCCAGACCGGCTGCACCCGGAACATGCACTTCGCCTACAAGGTGAGCGCCCCCGAGTTCGGTCAACGCAACGGCTGTCTGTTCTATGATCTGGGCTGCCGCGGTCCGTTCACCCGCTCGCCCTGCAACCGCATCCTGTGGAACCGCCAGTCGTCCAAGACCCGCGCCGGGATGCCCTGCATCGGCTGCACCGAGCCGGAGTTCCCCCATCATGACCTGATGCCGGGCACCGTGTTCGCCACGCCGACCACCCTGGGGCTTCCCAACGAAGTCCCGCCGGGGATGAGCAAGCGGACCTACCTGACCATGGTCGCCGCCGGCAAAGGCGCTGCGCCCAGGTGGTCCAAAGAAGACATGTTCGTCGTTTGATTTGAAGACTTCAGATTCAGGAGCGTATTCATGGAAAACCAAACCGACTCCCTCACCGAGGTCCTCGACATCTCACCGGTCGGCCGGGTCGAAGGTGACCTCGACATCCGCGTCGAGATCGACAACGGCGTGGTCGTCAACGCCTGGACCCAGGCCGAGATGTTCCGCGGCTTCGAGATCATCCTGCGGGGCAAAGACCCCCAGGCCGGCCTGGTCGTCACCCCGCGCGCCTGCGGCATCTGCGGCGCCAGCCACCTGACCTGCGCGGCGTGGGCGCTCGATGTCGCCTACGGCGCCACCGTGCCCCGCAACGCCATCATCGCCCGGAACCTCGGCCAGCTCGTCGAGACCCTCCAGAGCATGCCCCGCTACTTCTATGGCCTCTACGCCATCGACATGATCCATCAGAAGTACAATACGTCCCCCTTCTACGATGAGATCTGTAAGCGGTTCACCCCGTTCACCGGCACCAGCTACGAGCTGGGCGTCACCATCTCCGGCAAGCCCGTCGAGATCTACGCCCTGCTCGGCGGCCAGTGGCCCCACTCCTCGTATATGGTTCCCGGCGGCGTCATGTGCGCGCCGACCCTCACCGACGTCACCCGCGCATGGGCGATCCTGGAGTACTTCCGCCGCAACTGGCTGGAGCCGTGCTGGCTGGGCTGCTCGCTGGAGCGCTACGAGCAGATCCGCTCCTATGACGACTTCATGGCCTGGATGGACGAGAGCCCGGCGCACGCCAGCTCCGACCTCGCCCTGTATTGGAAGGCCGGCCTGGATTATGGCCTCCAGAAGTACGGCGCCGGCTGCGGACGGTACGTCACCTGGGGCTATATGCCCCATGAAGACCGGTATCAGAACCCGACGATGGACAACCGCAACGCTGCGGTCATCATGAAGAGCGGCATCTACGACGCGGCCTCCGACCGCCATATCCTGATGGACCAGGCCCGGGTTCGTGAGAACACCCAGCACGCCTGGTACGACGAAGGCTCTGCGGACCTTCACCCGTTCGAACGCACCACCGTCGCCGTGCCCAAGAACGACCACAACTTCGACGGGCAGTACACCTGGTGCACCGCGGTCAAGGACATCGAGATGGGCCGCTGTGAGGCCGGCCCCCTCTCGCGCCAGCTCGTCGCTGGCGGCAGCCATGGCCAGTCCTGGCAGCACAGCGATCCGTTTATCCTCAGCATGTTCAAGCAGATGGGCGGCGCCAGCCTTCACCTGCGGCAGCTCGCCCGGATGCATGAGGCCGTCAAGCTGTACCGGCAGGCCGAGCGCTGCCTCCGTGAGCTGCGCCTCGATGAGCCGTTTTACATCAAGCCCAAGACCCGCGACGGTCAGGGCTGGGGCGCCACCGAGGCCGCCCGCGGCGCGCTGGCCCACTGGATCTCCGTCAAGGACGGCAAGATCGAGAATTACCAGATCATCTCGCCGACGACCTGGAACGTGGGACCTCGCGACGAAGCCGGTCATCGCGGCCCGATCGAAGAGGCGCTGATCGGCACGCCCATCGCAGACAAGAACGACCCCGTCGAAGTCGGCCATGTGGCCCGCTCCTTCGACTCGTGCCTGGTCTGCACGGTGCACGCCCACGACGCCAAGACCGGCGAAGAGCTCGCCCGGTTCCGCACCACCTGAACCCGTCAGACCAGAAGAAGAGGCCAGCCGTGCTCACCATCATCGGTTGTGGAAACGCGAACCGTAGCGACGACGCCGTCGGTGTCGTCATCGCGAAGCGGCTCGCGCAGCGGCTGGCCCGCCACCCCGTCCCCGGTGTCCAGGTCTTCGACTGCGGCACCGCCGGGATGGAGGTGATGTTCGCCGCACGCGGCAGCGACGCGCTCATCGTGCTCGACGCTGCCCGGACCGGCTCCGCGCCCGGCGCCATCTTCGAGGTGCCCGGCGCAGAGCTGATCGCCGACAAAAAGCCCACGTACTCTCTGCATGATTTTCGATGGGACCATGCCCTCGCCGCCGGGATGAAGATCTTCGGTGAGGCGTTCCCCGATGACGTCACCGTCTTCCTGATTGAGGCCGAATCCGTAAAGCTCGGCCTGTCGATATCCGACCCGGTCCGCCACGCCGCCGAGGTCGTCTATGAAAAGCTCCTGGAGAAGATCGCCGCCTATGCGACCAGCCGGCACCAGCACCACGCTCCGCTGACCATCACGGTTCGGCGGGGCACGGTGCTCATCAACGCAGAAGTCTATGCGCAGTTCTTCGACGACCGCGACGGCGTCGTTGCGTTTGAAGATGGCGATCAGATCATGTTGATGCCCGTCGAGCAGGTCGCCGGCGGGCTGCTCGTCAAGCTTCGCAACGCCCGGGGGGACCGGGGCGTCGACGCCACCGAGTTCCTCCGCGCGCGCGGCTGGGACGACTGGGGCGAATACGCCTGCCCCGCCCGATGGAACAGCCGGCTCGGCGCCCTCGCCCTGAGCCGGCCCCCCGACACCCCCTGAGAACCCCTATCTGAGGACCTCCGACGCCGATGACCGCTTCTCCCAGCCCGCACATCACCGCCGCCGTCGAACGCATCGCCGCTGGCGAGCCCTCCCCGCTGCGGCGGGCCGAGGCCCTGGTCGAAGTCGCCGTGGACCTGCAGCGTCAGCCCCGCGACCCCCAACAACTCGTCGACGCCATCTTCCTGTATGACCAGGCCGCTCGGATGGCCGCAGACGCCCCCCTCGCCTACGCCCGCGCCACCGCCGGAAAAGGCAGCGCGCTGCGGCGGATGCCCGGCGCCGGGCTCGACGTCATCGTTGCTGCACGGGACGCCTTCGAGGAAGCCCTCCCCCTGCTCCGCGCCCGGGGCGAACCCGAAGAGGTCGCCGAGGTCGAGATGAGCTACGGCCTCGTCCTTCAGACCCTCGCCGGCGCCCATAAGGCCCCCCTGCCACACGCCATCCAGGCCTATCAGCGGGCGCTCCGCTTCTTCAACGCCACACAGCACCCCCGCGAATACGCCATCCTGCACAACAACCTGGCCACGGCGTATCTGTCGATGCGGATGGATCCGCAGCGCGGTCCCCTGCGCGAAGCCCTCGCCGTCCAGTCGTTCCAGGAAGCGTTGCGGTGCGTCACCCTGGAGAGCGACCCCGTCGAATACGCCATGCTCCAGAACAACCTGGGCAACGCCCTGCAGGCCACCCGCACCACCCGGCCCTTTGAGCACCTCACCCGCGCCGTCGAGGCCTATGACGAGGCCCTGAAGGTGCGCACCGCCTATGACACCCCCGTCGAGTTCGCGAACACCATCGCCAACAAGGCCAACGCCCTGATGAACCTGCCTGACGACCCCGATGAACCCGGGCAGGGCAACCCCGACAACCTCAACCAGGCCGTCGGGCTGCTCGCCCAGGCCCGCGACGTCTTCGCCAGACATCAGCTCGCTGACCGCGCACAGGTCGTCGAACAGCTCCGCGCCCAGCTCGCCGCCGAGCTGGAGGTCGCTGGAGCGCTGCGATGAACCACGAACTCGAACAGCTGGTCCACGACCTCGATCGCCTCGAAACCATCGTCTCAGACTGGGACGCCCACCAGCAGGCGACCGTCACCGCCCTGCGCACCACCATCGAGCAGATTCAGGCCGAAGCCTTCCGCCGGCTCATCCGGCAGGTCAAGCAGGATCCCGCAGGGCTGGCTGCCCTCGTCGAAGCGGTCGACGATCCGTGGGTCTTCAACGTGCTCCAGTACCATGGGCTGCTCAAGAAGCCCGCGCCTTCGATCGAAGACCGCGTCGAGGCCGCCCTGGATACCGTCCGGCCCTCGCTGGCCAGTCACGATGGAGACGTCGAGCTGATAGCCTTCGTCCCGCCCGATGAGATCCAGATCCGCATGCTGGGCGGGTGCGACGGGTGCGCGTTTACGACCGCCACCGTCAAGCTGGGCATCGAACGCGCCGTCAAAGACGCCGTGCCCGAGATCCGACGGGTCACCGTCGTCAAGGGCAACGCCTCGGCCGAGAACACAGGCGTCTCCCACAGTCCCTTCTCGACGCCCTGGGAAGACGCCGGGCCGAAGTTTGCGGTCCCCCGAGACGCCGTCATCGCCGTCGAGCTGGAGCGGGCCTCGGTGCTGCTCACCCGCGTCGAGGGCGTGGTCAAGGCCTACCCGAACGCCTGCACCCATCTGGGGATGCCCCTGGACATGGGCGAGGTGTCGGGGGGCGTTCTGACCTGTCGCTACCACAATTTTCAGTATCTTCTCGCCACCGGCGAGTGCCTGACTGCGCCCGAAGTTGCGCTTCCATCCTACCCGGTGCGCATTCGGAATGGTCGGGTTGAAGTCCAGGTGACCTTATGAACGCGACCCTCAATGTGAAGCCGTCGATAGGCTCGAACGGTCCCATCGGCGCCGTCGCTGCGCCGCTGCTCGCCCCTGCCGGCCCCTCGGTCGTCCTCGGGGAGGCCGATCCGCTCATCGGACCGGTCTCACCCGACGCATGCACCCTGTTCGGCCCGCGCGGCGCGTGCCTGCTCGACGAGGCAGGCCCGCTGTGGATCTGCGACACCGGGCACCACCGGCTGCTCGGCTGGAGACAGTGCCCCACTGAGGACCACCAGCCCGCCGACTGGATCATCGGGCAGCCCAGCGTCTACGCCGAAGGCCGAAACGCCCTGGGCGAGCCCGGCCCGGAGACCCTCAACGTCCCCACCGGGATCAACCCCTTCGGTGACGACGGCCTTGTCGTCTCCGACGGCTGGAACAACCGCGTCCTCATCTGGAAGAAGCGGCCAGAAGGCTCCCATGTGCCGGCAGACATCGTCCTCGGCCAGCGGTCCTTCCAGACGCATCTTCCCAACCATGGCACCGATCAGGCCGAAGCCGATTCGATGCACTGGCCCTTCCAGGCGCTCACCCACCAGGGCATGCTGTTCGTCGCGGACACCGGCAACCGGCGGGTGCTCATCTGGAAGACCCTGCCCGAACACGCCGCGCAGCCCGCGGACATCGTCCTTGGCCAGGGCGATCTGCGCTCGCGCAGCGACAACGGCGGCCAGGCCGCCGGCCCCGCGGGGATGCGGTGGCCCCATGACCTCGCCATCCTCGACGGCAACCTCGTCGTCACCGACGCCGGGAACAACCGAATCCTCATCTGGGATGGGATCCCCACCGACAACAATACGCCAGCGGACATCGTTCTGGGGCAGAAGGACTTCGCCGCAGTCGACCACAACCAGGGCCAGTACTGGCCGTGGGATGCGAAGGTGAACATGCCCTACGCCGTCTCCACCCACCGCGGATGGATCCTCACCGCAGACACCGGCAACTCCCGGCTTATGGGGTGGAAGACGCCGTTCACCCACGGCGCCCCCGCGAGCCATATGTCTGGACAGCCCCATTGGCGGGCCAAAGGCGACAATCGCTGGCAGGCCCCCGCGCGCGACAGCGTCTGCTGGCCCTACGGCATCCAGGCCATCGGCAACCGCGTCGTACTCGCCGACACCGGAAACCACCGCGTCGTGCTGTGGGACTTCGCGGAGGGGATCGGTTGAGCGCTCCCCTCGCCAGTGAGCAGATTCGGGTCCGTGGCACGGTCCAGGGCGTCGGGTTCCGCCCCACCGTCGCACGCCTCGCACGTGCGATGGCCCTGAAGGGCTGGGTGAGAAACGACGCCGAGGGCGTGCTGATCACCCTCGTTGGAGACGCCGAACAGCGCGAACAATTCGTCGATGCGCTGATGGGAAACCTGCCGCCGCTCGCCCGGGTCGATGACCTTGAGCGGCGCCCCATCGATGTGCCCGACCGGTTCCCCGGTGAGGACTTCCGCATCATCAAGAGCGAAGGCGGGCGGAACCAGACCCCCATCACCCCCGACGCCGCGGCCTGTCCCGACTGCGTCGAAGAGGTCCGTAATCCCCTCGACCGCCGGTATCGCTATCCCTTCACCAACTGCACCCACTGTGGCCCGCGGTACACCATCATCACTGCGATGCCCTATGATCGGCCGCAGACCTCGATGGCCGGCTTCCCGATGTGCGCCACCTGCGCCGCCGAGTATGAAGATGAGGCCGACCGGCGCTACCATGCGCAGCCCATCGCCTGCCATGTCTGTGGGCCGAAGGCCCGACTGATTCGGCTCGATGGGCGGGCCAGCAGCTTCGCCACCCTGTCGATGATGGATGACGTCGACGCCGGCGGCTCGTTGCTGATGAACGGTGAGGTCCTCACCGCCAAGGGCCTCGGCGGCTATCAGCTCCTCACAGACGCCACCAAAGACGCCGGCGTCGCCCGGATCCGCGAAGGCAAGCAGCGCCCCGACAAGCCCCTCGCCCTGCTCGCTCGGGATCTGGATATTATCCGGAAATACTGTCACGTCAGCGACGATGAGGCCCAGGCCCTCCAGAGCCCCGCCAACCCCATCGTCCTGCTCGACATCAAAGAAGACGGCGCCGCGGTCTCCGCCCTCGTCGCGCCCGGACAGAAGACCCTGGGCTTCATGCTGCCCTCGACGCCGATGCACCATCTGATGCTCCGCCGAATGAAGCGGCCGGTCGTCTGCACCAGCGGCAACGCCAGCGGTGCCCCGCAGTGCATCGACGATGACCGCCTCGTCGATGAGTTGGGCAAAATCACCGACTGGGCGCTCGTCCACAACCGCGCCATCACGGCCCGCGTGGATGACTCGGTGGTCCGGCGGATCGCCGGGGAGATCCGAATCCTCCGCCGGGCCCGCGGCTATGCGCCGACGCCCATGCCCCTGCCCGCCGGCTTTGAGGAGGCACCCTCCGTCCTCGCTGTCGGCGCACAGCTCAAGTCCACCGTCTGCGTCCTTCAAGATGGCGTCACGGTACTCTCGCCGTATATCGGCGAGCTGGACCATCCCCAGACCCAGCAGGCGTGGGCAGACACCATCCAGCGCCTGCAGGACCTGACCGGACATCAGCCAGAGCGCGTCGCCGCGGACATGCACCCCGGCTACTTCGCCACCGAGAATGCGGATGGGTTCGGGCTGCCCGTCGAGCATGTCCAGCACCACCACGCACACATCGCCGCATGCCTCGCAGAGAATGACCACCCCCTCGATGCACCGCCGGTCCTGGGGATCGCGCTCGATGGGCTGGGCTTCGGCGACGATGGGACGCTGTGGGGCGCCGAGCTGCTCCGCGCCGATTACCGACAGGCCGTGCGTCTCGGCGGCCTCCAGGCCACACCGCTCCTCGGCGGGGACCGCGCCGCCCGCGAGCCCTGGCGCAACCTGTACGCTCAGCTCGCAGCGCTGCCAGAGCTGATGGAACACTTCGACGACGTCGATGCGATCCGCGATCTGAAGGCCCGACCGCTGAGGCTGCTCGACGCCGCCCTCGCCGCGAAGATCAATTGCCCCCCTGCGTCATCAGCCGGGCGGCTGTTCGACGCCGTCGCCGCTGCGATCGGCCTGCATCGTGAGCGGATCTCCTACGAAGGACAGGCCGCCATCGCTCTGGAAGGCGCGGTCGACCCCGACGCCCTCGGCCTTGTCGGCTATCCGCTCGACCTGTCCGTCGTCAACGACCGGATTGTGATCTCCACAGCGCCGCTCTGGGCCGGGCTGATGACCGATCTTCGCGCCAAGCGGCCCACAGGCGTCATCGCCGCACGGTTCCACCGCGGGCTGGCCGATGCGATCGTCGCCGCTGCCGGCTGGGCGCGGCGGGACCATACCGTCGCCGCCCTCTCCGGCGGCGTCTGGCAGAACCGGATTTTAACCGAGCTGGTCGCGACGCGGCTGGCAGAGACGGGGTGGTCGGTGAAGCTCCACCGGCTGCTGCCCCCCAATGATGAATGCATCGCCCTGGGGCAGGCCATCGTCGCCGCCGCACGCGCGATCTCAAGGAGGACATGAGAGATGTGTCTGGGAATCCCAGGACAGGTCGTCGAGATCCGCGACGCCCTCAAGAAACTCGGCGTGGTCAACGTCGGTGGTGTGCGCCGGACGATCAACCTCGCCTGTGTGATCAGCGACGAGCACCCCGTCGAAGATTGTGTCGGTGACTGGGTGCTCGTCCATGTCGGCTTCGCCATGAGCCGCATCGACGCCGAAGAGGCGGAGCGCACCCTGCAGCTGCTCCATGAGCTGGGCGAAGCCCAGGCAGAGATCGAGGCGATGCGAGCGTCGGCGGGGGCCGACGGATGAGCGACCTCCTCTCCCAGCTCTACCCCGACCAGAGCGGCCCGCCGGACGAGTTGGAGCTGCTGACGGCGATCTCGTCGAAGTTCAGCGACAGCATCGCCGCCAAGCAGGCCACCCTCGACGCCTGCGGACCCGCCCTGCTCCAGATGGCCCGGCTGATCGCCCGCACCTATGAGAACGGCGGCCGGCTGCTGACCATGGGCAACGGCGGCTCGGCCTGCGATGCCGCCCACGTCGCCGTCGAATTCAACCACCCGGTCACCGTCGGCCGCCCGGCCCTGCCCGCCATCCACCTCGGCGCCGACCTGCCGATGGTGACCGCCGTGGGCAATGACGTCGGCTTCGACCAGATCTTCGCCCGACAGGTCATCTCACACGGCCGGCGCGGCGACGCCCTGATCGGAATTTCGACCAGCGGGAACTCCACGAACCTGCTCGCGGCGTTCGCGGTCGCCCGCCGCCAGGGACTCACCACCCTGGGCCTGGCGGGACACGACGGCGGCAAAATGGCTCGCAGTGAACTGGACTGCTGTGTCGTCGTGCCCGCCAATAGCGTGCACCGCATCCAGGAAGCCCACTTGACCTGCTACCACATCCTTTGGGACCTGACCCACACCCTTCTTGCTGATTCTCGAGGAAATACGCCGTGAAGTATATCGACGAATTTCGCGATCCGGCCGCCGCCCGAAAGCTTGTCGCCCGCATCCGCGACCTGCTTGATGGACTCGGACGCCCTGTCCGGATCATGGAGGTCTGCGGCGGACACACCCACGCCATCTTCAAGTTCGGCCTTGAAGAGATGCTCCCCGAAGGCATCGACCTCGTCCATGGCCCGGGGTGCCCCGTCTGTGTCCTGCCGGTCGGCCGCGTCGACGACGCCATCGCCATCGCCGAGCAGCCCGGGGTGATCTTCGCCACCTATGGCGACGCCATCCGCGTGCCCGGCTCCAAGAAGAGCCTCCAGCAGGCCCGCGCCGGCGGGGCAGACATCCGCACCGTCTACTCCCCCATGGACGCCCTGGCCCTCGCACGGAAGAACCCCGACCGGCCCGTCGTCTTCTTCGCCCTCGGCTTCGAGACCACCGGCCCGTCCACCGCGCTCACCGTCCAGGCCGCTGAGCAGGAAGGCATCGAGAACTTCTTCATCTTCTCCAACCACATCACCATCATCCCCACCATCAAGGCCATCCTCGACTCGCCCGACCAGCGGATCGACGGCTTCGTCGGGCCGGGGCACGTCTCGATGGTGATCGGCACCCGCCCCTACGAATTCATCGCCCAGCGCTACCAGCGCCCCCTGGTCGTCGCCGGCTTCGAGCCGCTCGATGTGCTGCAGTCCATCTGGATGATCCTCACCCAGCTGTCCGAGGGCCGGGCCGAGATCGAGAACCAGTACCGCCGCCTCGTCCGCGACGAGGGCAACCATGTCGCCCTGAAAGCCCTCACCGACGTCTTCGAGCTGCGCCCCTACTTCGAGTGGCGCGGCCTGGGCTCGATCGACAAGTCGGGGCTGCGGTTGAAGACGGCCTACGCCCACTTTGACGCAGAGCGCCGCTTCGCGACGCCGGCGCTGTCCATCGCCGATCCCAAGGCCTGCCAGTGCGGGGAAGTCCTCAAGGGCGCCATCAAGCCGTGGCAGTGCAAGGTCTTCGGCACCGCCTGCACCCCGCAGACGCCCATCGGCGCCTGTATGGTCTCCAGCGAAGGGGCCTGCGCCGCCTATTACAACTACGGCCGCCTCTCGACCTCTCGCAAGCTGGACAGCGTCGGATGAGCCCGCCCAACAATCGCGACCAGGAGCATCCGCTGTTTCAGCGGATTGAGAAGTTTCGCCGCCGATTGGGCCGGGTCCGAAGCGACGTCATCACCTCTGCACATGGCGGCGGCGGACGGGCGATGCGCGACCTCATCGACGACGTCATCGTACGGAGCCTGAAAGGCGACGCCCTGCAAGACGCCGAAGATCAGGCCCGCATCTCCCTCGCCGAGCTGACCGCCCAGGGCGACCGGCTCGCCTTCACCACCGACAGCTATGTCGTCTCGCCGCTGTTTTTCCCCGGTGGGGACATCGGAAAGCTCGCGGTCAACGGCACGGTCAACGACCTCGCCGTCGGCGGAGCGATCCCGAAGTACCTGTCCTGTGGGCTCGTCATCGAAGAGGGCCTGCCGGTCAAGACCCTGCGCGATGTGATGAAGAGCGTCGGCGAGGCCGCCCGGGACGCCGGCGTCGCCGTCGTCACCGGGGACACCAAGGTCGTCCCTCGCGGCGCCGCGGACAGGTTGTTCATCAACACCGCCGGCGTCGGCGTCATCCCCGAAGGCCGACAGATCGCATCCAGCAACGTGGCCGACGACGATGTCATCATCGTCAATGGGCTGCTCGGAGACCACGGCGCCGCGATCCTCGTCGCCCGCGGCGAGCTGCAGCTGGAGAGCGACATCCCCAGCGACTGCGCCGCCCTCAACGGTCTCATCGAAGCGTTGCTCAACGATGTCGATGTGCACGCGATGAGAGACGTCACCCGCGGCGGCCTGTCCGCCGTCCTCAACGAACTCGCCCTCTCCAGCGAGGTCGGGATCCAGGTCGATGAGGCCGCCTTGCCCGTCCGCCCCGAAGTCCAGGGCTTCTGTGAGATCCTCGGCCTGGACCCCATCCACCTCGCCAACGAAGGCAAGGTCGCCTGTGCGGTGCCTGGCGATCAGGCCGACCGCGCCATCGAGATCCTCCGCGCGCACCCCCTGGGACGAGACGCCGCCATCGTGGCCCGCTGCCGCAAGCACCCCCCCGGCGTCGTCACCATCAAGACCGCCTTCGGCGGCGAGCGCATCCTCGACATGCTCGTCGGCGAGCAGCTTCCCCGGATCTGTTGACCATGCACGAGCTCTCCCTCACCCGAAACATCGTCTCGATCGTGGACGAGCGCGCCGCCGGCCGGAAGGTCCGTGCCATCCGCCTTCAGATCGGACAGCTCGCAGGAATCGAGGTCGACGCCGTACGCTTCTGCTTCGACATCGTCGCCCAGGGCACCACCCTCGAAGGCGCTGACCTCAACATCGACGAGATCCCCGGGCAGGGACAATGCCTGCAGTGCGACAAGCTCGTTGACCTCGAACACCCCATCCTCAAATGCCCTTGCCAGCAGCGCGCCCGACTCAAAATCGTCGCCGGCGAAGAGCTGCTCATCAAATCTATGGAGATCTGAGCCATGTGCGTTACCTGCGGATGCTCCGATGAGGCCACCCCTTCCATCCATGACCTCTCGGATGACTCCCATCATCACATCCACGATCACGATCACAGCCATGATCATGGACACGATCATGGGCATGGTCACGATCATGTCCACACGCGCCGGGAAGCCGAAGAGATCCTGTTGGAGCAGCGGGTGCTGGCCAAGAACGATCATCTGGCCGAGCGGAACCGCGGCTGGTTCGATGCCCGCGAGGTGCTTGCGCTGAACCTGATGAGTTCGCCGGGCGCCGGGAAGACCACGTTGTTGGTGCGGACGCTCAAGGAGCTGGGTGGGGAGGTCTCGGTCATCGAAGGCGACCAGGAGACCGCCCTGGACGCCGAGCGCATCCGAGAGACCGGCGCGAAGGTCATCCAGGTCAACACCGGCAAGGGCTGCCACCTGGAAGCGGACATGGTCTGGGCCGGGCTGCAGCGACTGCGGCCGGCGATCGGATCGGTGCTGTTTATCGAGAACGTCGGCAATCTGGTCTGCCCTGCGATGTTCGACCTCGGCGAGCAGGCCCGGGTGGTGCTGTTCTCGACCACCGAAGGCGAAGACAAGCCCACCAAGTATCCGCACATGTTCCAGACCGCTGACCTGGTCCTGCTCACCAAGGTCGACCTGCTGCCCTACCTCGACTTTGACCTCGATCGCGCCCTCGACGCGGTCCGGGCGGTCAACCCCGACGCGCAGCTGATGCAGGTCTCCTCTCGCTCTGGCGAGGGGATGGACGACTGGTACCGCTGGATCCGCGAACACACCATCGCGCTCTCTCATGAATGATGACCCCCTGCTGAATTTCGGAGCTTGCCATGAACGGACTCGACGCGCTCTCCGCCCGTATGGATCGGATGGAGGCCCACCTTGAACGCATCGCCGGGTTGTTGGCGCGCTCCGCGCAGCCGACCACCGCTCAACCGGCCGTCATCCCGCCGGCCGCCGCGGCGATGGCCTCTGCAGAGGCCGCCCTGTCCGCTGTCCACGGCGCAGCGGACGTCTCTGCCCGGCTGGCCGAGACGCTGGTTCGCATCGGTGAGCCCGAGACCCTCGACGCCATCACCCGGATCGCCATCCTCGCGCCCCGCCTGGAGTATGCGGCCTATGCCGTCTCCGCCGGCCCCGAGCTGCTCGAAGAGGCGATGGAGACCGCGCAGCACCTCACCGCAAACGCCGGCATGAGCGACGCCGATATCAAGATTCGCGTCCAGCGCGCCAGCGAGATGCTCGCCGATCTCAGCCGCCCCGAGAGCCTGCTGACCGTGCAGCGCCTCGGCAAGCTCGCCCCGCACCTCGCCCCCACCGCCAGCGCCGCCGCCACCGCCACCCAGCAGCTCGCCGCCGTCGAAGGAGACGCCGCGCTGTCCGCGCGCCTCGCCGAGACGCTGGTTCGCATCGGCGAGCCGGAGACCCTCGACGCGCTGACCCGGATCGCGATCCTCGCTCCCAAGCTCGAATACGCCGCCTACGCCGTCTCCGCCGGCCCCGAGCTGCTCGAAGAGGCGATGGAGGTCGCCCGCGATCTGCTCGACCAGTCGGCGGTCACCCAGGCGGTGATGCAGCGCCGCCTGCGGCGCGCCGGTGAAGCCCTGATGGCCCTCTCCGACGATGAATCGATCGATGCGTTCGCTGGAATCGCCAAGGCCACGGTCTCGATGGCGCCGGGGGTCCACGCCGTCGCGGACGCCAGCGCGGCCCTCGCAGAGGTCGAGGGCGCCGACGCCCTCCGCGCCCGCCTGACCGAGTCTCTCATCCGCATCGGCGAGCCCGAGACCCTCGACGCCCTCACCAACCTCGCCATCCTCTCGCCCAAGCTGGAGTATGCGGCCCACTTCGCCGCCGCCGGACCCGAGCTGCTCGAAGAGGCGATGGGAACGGTGAAGGAGTGGTCGGCCGACAAGGGGGACCTCAACCACCGCGCCGCCGTCGCCCTGGAGGTCCTGGAGACCCTCAGCCAGCCAGCGATGCTCCGTGCCCTGGCCGACATGTCCGCCGTCCTCCCCGTCCTCGCCCGGCCAGAGTCGATCCAGGCCATCGAGCGGGTCGGCGACCGATTGCCAGAGCTGACCGGCAGCATCGACATCGCCCTCCACGCCGCCGGCGTGCTCCAGAAGTCCGCGGACGCCCACGGCGGGCTGGACGCGATGACCGAGCCCGCCGTCGCCGGCCTGGGGCTGCTGCGGCGCGCTGCAGAGCCCGAGACCCTCAACGCCCTTGAGCAGATCATCGCCCTGGCGCCGCGGCTATCCGCGGTGGTCATGCCCCTCTCCCACCTGCTCGATGAGATCGATCCCGTGCAGATGGCCACGCTGTTCCGCTCGGCGAACCGCGCGATCATCGCCGCTGCCAGCGCCTCGTCACCCCAGGTCGGCGCCCTCGGCCTCCTCAGCGCCCTGCGCGACCCTCAGGTCCAACAAGCCGTCGGCTTCGGCGTCAACCTCTCCCGGCACTTCGGCGCCGAGCTGAACGCCCCCGACCAGATCGAGAACAAATAGACGCGATCGATGCACCACACGTTCACCGAATCTCAATGACCGGGCCGGAGAGGTTCAGGACATCCGAGCGCGACTCGCCGCTGTCCAGACCCCGCCAGCGCGCCTCGACCACGCGCAATTGGATCGTGCCGGTGAACCGGTCGGGCACGACATCCGTATCATCCGTGTCGGTATCATCCGTGTCGGTATCATCCGTGTCGGTGTCATCGGTGTCATCGGTGTTCGTGTCGTCGGTGTCATCAATGTCGGTATCGCCGGAGTCCTGGCCCTGCGGGGTCGCCCCGGTGCAAGACAACCCGACGATGATGAACACACCCACCATCACCCAGGCGTACCGTCGCCGCTCTCGGGGGAGGATGAGCAGCAGGGCGGCCGCCAACACCGTCAGCCCCCATGGCCACAGCCGCTGCCAGGGGATCGCCGGCGGCGCCGCGCCGCCAGACGCGTCAGGCGTCCCGAGTTCGAGCAGGATCTCCGATCGGAGCGAGCCGTTCGAGAGCGTGAAGAAATCCTCGCCGCCGATGCTCGTTTCGATCTCGAACGCCCCCCCGTTGGTCTCTGAAGGGACGATCCCATCGATCGTATCGAGCACGGGCAAGTCGAGCGTTTCCCCTGAGATGATGTCTTCGCCGTTGGGGATAAGCGAAAGCGTCGCGTTTTGGAGCGCGGACTCTGAGCCTCCCTCAGCATCGACATCGACCTCGATCACCAGCGAGTCCAGGATCGCGGGCTCATCGCCGGGCCCGTTGAGCGTGAAGTCGATGAGCGGGATCCGGCCATCATCCGCCGAGGCAGAGGTCGAGACATCGCCAGCCAGCTCGCCGGTGATCTGATCTCCGGGTGCGTCGGACCCGCTCCCCTCCGCCCGCGGGAGGTCCGATGACACGGTGATGCTTGAGACGTCGACGTCGAAGCCGGTGTTGCTGAACGCCCCGAGGGAGAACTCGATGAGGCCGTCCTCGGTCACCGGCAGCTCGTCAGTGGGGAACAGCTCCTCGGCGCTGACCTCGAAGTAGTACGAGTGCCCCTCGCCGGTCCCTTCGATGGCGCCGTCGAGATTGACGTCGCGATCCATCCGGGAGAAGGCATCGGGGATCACTGTGCTGGGCGCGGTGCTGGCGAAGAAGGTGATCTCATCGGGCGCGAACGCCTCCCCGGGGCGCATATGCATCCCGATCGTCAACAACCCTTCGGCGCCCTGGGCGAGCGCCCGGTTGATGATCTCGGGCGTGATCTGGAGGGTGGTGGGATCGAGGCCCTCACCGGGCGCGTTTCCGGTGAACACCTCTGCCAGGATGCCGTGATCTCCGATGAAGAAGATGAACTGCTCGTTGGGATTGAGGAGCGGGGCGATCTCCTGGAGTCCGTTGATGAGGCCCTCGTGGGTGCCGGGATGATCAAAGTCGGAGTCCGGGTGGAGGATGGGCTTTGCCCCGACGGCGGTGACCGTGGTGTTGAATTGTCCGCTGAAGTTCTCGCGGATGCGCCGCAGATCCTGGCGGTCCTCTGAGAACGGATCGCCCATATGAACCAGGATATGACGGCTCTGGAGGGGACCATCCGGCGAGGTGGGCTCCATGGTGACGTCCGGTCCGAACGCCGCGGGCCGATCGAAGGATTCGGTCTCGCCGGCGGCCTGGCGGTCGATGTTGAGCTTCCGAGAGGCGGCGAACGCGCTGACGAAGACGTTCGCGCTGGTCGTGCCTTCTGCCGGACGCAGCCCCGCGGCTGCGCCCACATGAAAGCCGCCGAGGAAGACCTCCTCGCCGATCTCAGAGGCGCCGAACACCGCCGTGTTCTCTCGACCGATGAAGGCGCGCGAGGTGTCCCCGCTGTAACAGTGGGTCCCGATGACCAGGGCGCTCTCTGTGTTCTCAACTGGGGCGAACCGGTCGATGAGGCGGCGAAGCTCGAAGTTGAACACCGGAAGCTTCTCTCCAGAGTCGGGATCGAAGACCAGGATCCCCGCCTCGACAGAGATAGACCGACCGGCGACGGTGGCTGGATCGTCGGGGTCTCGTGGGACCGCGGGATCGTCCGGCTCAAGGTCCGGGCGCGGATCGGCGGGTCCGAAGAAGTCACCGATGATGATGCCGCGCTCGTCTTGTGCAGATGCCGTCGAAGCGCAAAGGAAGAGCCAGCTCAGGAGCATGATGACCTTCGAGGTTGGGGTGGGCGAACAGGCCTCATGGAGAGGTGGGCTTCCTGTAGGCAGACCAGAGGCTGTGACCGTGTCACAGCGGGTTACACTCGATACGCCTCCCGGAGGGAGTATGTGGCTACGCTTACGGGGTTGTCAGGTCGACCTTCACACCGGAGAGGTGCAGGGCGACGACAACACGCAGCGGGAGCTGTCGGAGACCGAGCGGCGGTTGTTGTCCTGGTTTTCCGAACACCCCGGCGAAGCGGTCAGCCGACAGCGTCTGCTCGATGAGGTCTGGAGCTACGCGCGCGGGGTGGTGTCGCGGACGGTGGACACCACCATGCGTCGGCTCCGCCAGAAGCTGGAGCGGGATCCCAGCCGTCCGGATCACTTCCACACGATCCGTGGGGTGGGGTATCGATTCACGCCGCTGCTCACGGCGCCAGCGCAGACCTTCGGCCAGACCCACGCCGAGCTGCCCGCCCCCATCACCCCGCTGATTGGCCGCCAGGACAGCCTCTCGCGGATGGACGGGCTGCTCCAGCGTCGCCGGCTGATCACGATCACCGGTCCGGGCGGTGTGGGAAAGACGCGGCTGCTGCTCGCGGTCGGACATCGCCAGCGCGGACGGTTCTCGGATGTGTTGTTCTGCGATCTCTCTACGTTGGACGCGGAGGACGGTGTGCTGGCCGCGATGGGCGGGGCGCTGTCGCTGCCGGGCGTCCCGAGCGTCGCGGCCATCCACCGGGCGCTCCAGGATCGGCAGCGCCCCCTGCTCCTGATCGACAACGCTGAGCACCTCCTGGCCGCGCTGGCGCCGATGGTCGCGGACGCGCTCCAGTCCGTCGCCGCTCTGGTGGTGGTGGTGACGTCACGACAACGGCTGAAGATTCGGGGCGAAGCCCTGCTTGAGCTACCGCCGCTGCCGCGCCCAGACGCGCTCACGCTGCTCGCCGAGCGCATCACGGACGCGACGGGCCACCCCCCACCCCCAGAGCAGGCGCTCCTGCTCGGCGATCTCGTCGACGCGCTCGATCGGCTGCCGTTGGCCATCGAGCTCGCCGCGGCGCGCATGGACACCCTGACCGCGGCAGAGATCCTCGACCAGCTCGCCGATCGGTTCGCGTTGTTGCGGGCGCAGTGGGTCGACGCCAACGCCCGCCAGGCCACCTTGTGGGCCACGATCGAGTGGTCATGGTCGCAGCTGTCTGCGAATGAGCAGGCGATGCTCAGCCGACTGGCCCTGATCCGGGGGACGTTCTCCAACCAGAGCGCGCAGGTGCTCTTCGACGCCGCACCGCTCCCAGACACAGCGGGCCCGGCCCTGCTGGCCGCGCTGCGCCAGAAGTCGCTCGTCCAACAGGAGGGGGGGCGGTTCCGATTGTTGGAGGCGGTGCGGGACTTCGCGCTCCAGCACCTCTCCGAGCAGCGCGATCAGGTGGCGCTGACATGGAGTGACTGGCTGGTCGAGACGTCCGCGCACCACCATCGGCAGTATCACCGACAGCCCGCCGAGACGCTGGCCTGGATTCGACAGGCGCAGGCCGATCTGCTCGCGGTCTGGGATCGCCATCAGCACAACGCGCCGCACCTCGCCGCGCGGGCGCTGCTCCCGCTGTGGGTGCTGATTCAAGAGGAAGGGCCCAGCGAAGCGCTCGCGGAGCGCTACACGCGCGCGCTGGAGATGGCGCTGCCCGATGACACCCACAGCAGGCTTCATCACACCATGGCCAAACTCGCCGCGTCGCGTCTCCCTGAGAAGGCGCGCGTTCATGCCCAGCTGGCGGCGGCCCTGGCAAAGACCCCACGGCAAATGGTGCTCGCAGGCTGCACTTTAGTGAACGTGACCACGGACGTCGATGAGAAGCTCCGCCGCTCGGAAGCGCTGGTGGCAGATGCCCGAAAGATCGGCGGGGACGCCATGCTGGAGGCCGCACACATCCGCGCCAGCGTGCTCTACCACTCCAGCGACAGCGCCGCGGCGATCCAGCTTCTGGAGGAAGGCCTCGCATACAGCGAGGCGAACGGTTGGACGCTCTATGAAGCCCTCTTCAGCGCCACACTCGGAGGGATCCGCTCCAGAGAAGGAAGAAGCGACGCTGCGAAGCAGCTGATCAACGCAGCGATCGATTTATATGCGCAGCAAAACTGCATCAAATCTCAGGGCTGGGCCTTGAATCAGTTGGGCATCTTCCACCTGGAGCGGAACCAGAACCCGCTCGCGGAGACCCAGTTTCACCGCGCCCTTCGTCTCTTGCGTCGCGTCGGCGCGGCGGGGATCTCGGCGGTGGTCACCAACCTCGCGGCGGTCTATCATCAAGACCGGAAATATCCAAGGGCGCGGGCGCTCTATCATGAAGCGCTCGTCAACATCATCCAGACCGATCGCCCCTTCGAGGTCGCCCTCACCCGGATCAACCTCGCCGGACTCGAACTGAGCGACAACGTGCTGGATGCTGCCGAGCAGCACCTCATCGACGCCCAACCCCTGCTCGCCCGACTGGACTCGGCGCGGTTGCGGGGTGCGGCCATGAACATCCGGGGCCTCCTTCGCCTCCTGCAACAACGCTTCACAGAGGCGATCGACGACGCGAAGGCCGGCGCCCACGCCGCGCGGCGCGCACATGACCTTCGAATGGAGTCGGTCAACCTGAGCAATCAGGCGCTCGGACACCTGCTCAAGGACCAGCCCGAGCAGGCGCTCGCCCTCCTCCTGAAGGCAGAGCAGAAGCTTGAGACGCTCGGCGATACGCTGAACCATGCGTCTGTGTGCCTTCGCCTGGGGGTGACACGGCTGCGCCTGGGTGAAGCGGACGCCGCGGAGGTGGCCTTCCGACGCAGCCGACGCGAGCCGCGGCTCGCGCTCGCTGAAGCCATTTATCGGGGCGAACCGCACGAACCCGACGACGTTGAGTCCCGACTGGCCGCCATTGTTCGACAGCACGCGCCACGATGAGCGCACCATCGCGTCGGGCTTTGACATCGGCGGCTCCTTTTGACACCCCCTCCGACCGACGCATCCATACGTTCTCATCTCCCATCGCAGCGTGTGCCGCGCGCTCGATGATCGCACCACTGGAGATGAGATGTTCACGACACGAGCCAGGATTGTGGCGAGCCTGGGCGCGCTGATCGCGCTCTCCGCCTGTGTGTTTGAGGAAGAGGGCGCGAGCCCTCCAGGCACCTGTGATGACACGACCCGCACCGAGCAATGCGATCCAGACGATCCGGGCCGGGTGGTGACGGTCAACGGCTGCGGTGAGATCATCGGCCAGACGCTCTGTGGAGGAGACCTCTCCTGCGAGGTGCACAGCGACGGCACCCCATACTGCGCCTGTGAGAAGACCGGCGCGCTGACCTGTCTCTATGAAGACGGCCTGTCGACCCTGTACGAGCCGAGCTTCGTCATCGAGCAGCGGGCCTGCGCCAACCCGCGGACAGAGCCCGCGGACGTCGTCGACACCTGTGAATTTGGCGCCATGTGCTACGCGGATGACCGCGTCAACGCGGGCGTGGCGACCTGCCATCGCTCCATCGATGACATCCAGATGGACGCGCCCTACTATGACTTCGGGTGCTCTGCGGACGCTTGGATGCCCTACCCGACCGAGCTGGAGATCGACTGCCGGTGCCGGACCATCGGCGACGGACAGGGCGGCGCAGGTGGCGACGGATCCGCGCTGGCGGATCCCAACAATACAGACGTCAGCCAGGGCGCACGGCCAGGAGGGCCGGTCATCAATTGCATGACCGCTTCGCAGATGCTCAGCCGGGAGTGGCCCATCTCATACGGCGATGGGCCGGCGTTCTATGCCTGGTTCGAGCAGAGCGCGTCCGGGGCGAGCTGGTACTCCGGCGTCATCGATCCGGCTTCGCGCGAGATGTATGCGATCATGCGGTGGACCAACCCAGACTACGTCGACTCCGGGACGGTCGTGGCCTGGAACGTCGACACCGGGGACCGGCGGGTGGTCAGCGGGCTGCATCCGGACCGCCGGACAGGCCTGACGGCCTATGGCTCCGGCTATGAAAGCCCGCCACCAGGCGCCAACACCCAACCGCAGCCGCTGTCAGGCGCAAACACCCTGCGCTGGGGGCCGGACGGGATGTTGTATGTCTACGGAGGGGGAACCGGAGAATCTTCCAGCAACCAACGAGAGATCGTCCGTGTCGACCCCAACACGGGCGCGCGCACCCTGGTCTGGCTCGCCCAGAACGATGAGACCGGCGACATCTCGGGTGACTATGGCCAGTGTTTGCGGCCGGAGGCCGTCGAGGGCACCCCCCGAGAGTCCGTACAGCTCCAGGCGCAGGGCTTTGAGGTCGGCCCAGACGGTGCGTTCTACCTTTCCCAACGCGACGTCCGGGCTGGGGACGGCGTCATCCGCATCTCGCACGACGGCGCCACGTGCACGCCGCTGTCTCGGTGGGGTGGAGAGGGACACGCGCCCGGCGGGGGCGCAGCCATGGCGCCCCCGCCACCACCGATCGGAGCAGGCTTCAACCTGCAATTCCCCGTGCGCGGGCTGCTCTATCACGACGGCATCCTGTTTGGCGTCAGCAACGACCAGCTCTACGCCTTCGATCCGGTCACCGGGGACCGGACGCTCGAGAGCTACGATCGCGGCACATACGGCGGGATGGGCTTCGCCAACATGTTCTGGGACGACAGCCGGGGCGTGGCCTGGGCGGTGGGCACCATCCAATCCCACGTCGGCAGCGTGGTCGATCCCACCACCGGTCATGTCGAGTCCGTCTTCGGAGACTCCGGCATGGAAGACTATGGACCCGAGCAGGCCATCCTCATGTCCGTCTATGGCGCCGAGCGCTCCATCAGCGGGACCATGCTCTCCAACGGACACAGCATCAACCATGGCGCCTTCGTGCTCGATCCCGACGATCCAAACATCGCGTATACGGTCGTGAAGGTCGGGGCGCTCGTCAAGTTCGAGCTCTCGACCTTCAACAATCACGTCATCTCCTGGTAGCCCGATGCCCTGCGGAGACGTGAGATGCGTTCTGTGGTTCGCGCCGTGCGCGCCCGCCTACGCACCTTCTCTCGACGGTGTATCGGTTTGCGCGATGTTGTTGGGCGGCTGAAGCACGGAACAGGGCTTGCACTTCTGTGAGACACCCCTCACAGGAGACTCGACCATGAACGATCACATCCGCGCAGGTGTGCGACGTGGAGCCATCTACCTCGCCGCCCTCTTCGGCCTCAGCGTGCTGTGTGGATCCGGGCCCGCGCCAGAAGTCGCCGAGGTGACCGTCGGCGGCGGCGGCGGCCGCTACTCCTTCGTGTCCTCTGGCTGTGGCCCCGCGGCACGGTACCGCGTCACCGAGCGCGCAGTCTACGGCTCGGCGCAGGGCCGCATCGGCGAACACATGACCGTCGCCATAGAGGGCGCCACCGGCAACGGCGACGTTCGCGAATACATTCCGCTCGAAGAGACCTCCAGCGACGCATCCCCGCCCAATACCGCAACGGCCAACTTCACGGCAGCGCGCCTCGGCGGGGACTGGGAGCGGTTCGGGTTCGCGCTCGGCGCCGCGTTGTACGCGCAGCCAGAGCGTGATGGCACCATCGATGCCCTGCCGTTCCCGTCGCTGACGCTGTGGGCAGGGGCACCACAGAAGGCCTATGGCTTCTTTGACGTGGCGAGCGGCCCGATCGTCGGCGCAAACGTCAACACCTTCGTCAAGCTCGGCGTCGGCCACCAACACGATCGATACGAAGGCCAGGCCTACCTCACGCCGGGTGGCTTCGGGCTGAGCGGAGCGAAGCGGCTGGTAGAAGGGCTGTGGCTCGGGGTGAGCGCCTCTGCTCGCCCAGAGGGAGGGCTGTTCGGCCAGGACGCCGACTTGCAGCTCATGGGCCGGCTCACCTATCGATTCGGGGCGACACGACGAAAGAGATCAGATACATCTCGCGAATGGCAAAGAACAAATCCGCTTCCAAGCGTCGACAGAAGAATCGGCAACAGAAGGCCCTGAAACGCAAGCGCGCATTGCAGGCCACTCGCTCACTGGCAGACATCAGACATATCGGCACATGGCCCATCGCAGATGTGTGGATGTCAGAGCAGTGGCAGAACCAGGAGACGTTGGTCCAGATCCTCATCGCGCGGACGCGGCCCAACGGCAATCACATCCTCGCGGTGTTCCTGGTCGACCTCCAGTGCCTGGGCGTCAAGAACGCCTTCTTAAGGGACAACGTCGACCATGAAACGGTACAGCTCCTCGTCAGCCAGACCGACACCACGACGCCGATGATGCAATGTTCCCCGGAGCTGGCGATGCAGGTGATCAGCGCCGGACTGCGCTACGCCCGTGAGCTGGGGTTCGCCCCGCATCCAGACTTCCGGCGCGCGAAAGTGCTCCTGACCGGCATCGAACCCTCCGATGATGAAGTCCCACTCGGCGGAGTAGAACGGCAAGCCGTTCTACTCCGCGGGCCCAGAGGACGACCACTTCGCGATCTATGCTCACCTCCTGGAAACATTGGGGCCTGACGGATTCGATTACCTGATGCCCATTGATTGAACAGAGGACTCTTCTGCGTCATTGACCGACGCGAAACGCCACACCATCCCCGAACACGATGTTCATCATCGAGGCGCAGATGCCTTCGCTCTGTACGGACCATGCTGCAAAGCAGCAATTGTTCTGCATCGCAACATCACAGATAAACCACGCTGTCTTCATGAACACCTGCAGTGTCAACGCGACAGGCCGCCTGAATCAAGGCGTTTTACGTCATCATCAGCGACCCGATCGGTTTTAAGAAAATTGTTAGAATTGGACAAAAGACCACCAATTCCCTGCCAAACCAGAACCCCACCTTGAAGGATGCGTGCCCGCCCGAGCGGATGCACAAGCAGGAATGGATACTCCCCTGTGCACAGGACAAACCCGGGGGAGGGCAGCATGTCAGAAGCCGATATTCAACGATTGATGGACAAAGAAGGACAGCGGCTCCTGTCCGAAATGCAAGAGCACATGGGCCAGCCCTGGCGAATCGATGTAGACTGGGATGATGTGCTGGGGACACTCAATTTATCAGGTGCAGCTGATAATATCTTCAAGAGCTATCTGAAAAACCTCGTCTACTACGTGGGCTACGAGACCAAAAAACACGCATCACTCGCTGAGACCCTCTCGAATCTTTGCCCGGGACGGACGATCGGCTTTCGACTCGGCACTGTGGATGAAGCGCCGTCGAAGAGCGCCTACAGCTGGTTTGCCATCGAAGATGGCGTCCTGCGGTGCGTCGCGCGCACAGACAAGTTCGGCATCAACGCGAGGAGCGCTGGAAATACCATCCGCAACGCCGTGAAAGCCGCGCCGCCACCGCCTGTATCAACAACCTCCCCGCACACTCCCGAGCCGAAGGCCGAACCGAAGGCCGAACCGAAGGCCGCTTCAGCATCGCCTCTCGATGACGCTGCCCAGGCACGGGTAGAGAACATCGGCCAGCAGCTCGAAGCGGACATGCGTACCCACACCGGGGCGTCGTGGACACTCCAGGTGGACTGGGGCGCTGTGCTCAGCGCCGTACATCGGAAGAACGCAGACAAGACCATCCTCGGGTCCTATCTGAAGAACCTTGTCTATTACGTGGGTTATGAATGCAAAAAGGACCCCACCCTGCTGGAGTCGCTGTCTGCGCTCTGCCCGACACGCACCTTTGGCTTCGCGGTCCGCGACACCCCGATCACGTCCGGCGCATATTCCTGGTTTGCCATTGAGGATGGGGTGTTGACCGTCGTGTGTTGGGCGCCAAAATTCGGCATCAACGCAAGCAGCGTATCGAACTCGCTCGCGCGTGCGGTGTCCGACGCGTACAGCCGCGGCGCGGCGCCCCCTCTGCAGCAGCCCACCACGACGATGCAGAAGATCGAGGAGGCGCTCGGCCAACGCATCTGCGCAGAGATGGAGGCGCTGACGGGTTCGGGTTGGACCCTCTCGGTGGACTGGACGGATCTGCAGCATGCGCTGGGAGGGCGCACCGGTTGGGAGCGAGAGGTCTTCCAGGATTACCTGAGCATGGTGCCCTCGACCCTTCGCCATGAAGCCCGAGCCCGACCGAGGCTTCCCCAGGCGGTTCTCGCCGCAAGCCCGGAGCGGGTGATCGCGTTGGCGCTGACGGACGCGCGCGGCGGTGACAATTCGAGCTTCCTGAGATTCGAGGCGGGTCAACTTCGGGTCATGGTCACGACCGCGAAGTTTGGTATCAACACCGGCGCTTTCTGCAACAACTTCTGGACCGCGCTCCAAACGGCGACAGACGGGCCTGCCGTTGCAGCCTTCCAGGCCTTGTGGGACACCCCGCCGCCCCCAGGCGCGCCGGGCCCCGATGATCCCATCTGGTACCCCGACAGCGCCTTCCGGATCCGGGGCCGTTGCTCGGATGGCTACTGGTACTTCCTGCGCGACGGCCTCCCCTTTCGCCTGCTGACGCGCGACGCATTCGACGAAGACGACTTTTCAAAGCAATTTATGGGGCCGTGCTGTGTCGCCGGGGAGGACGGGACCTTCCGCGCGCGGAAGGGCGCCCTCCCCGGACGGCTGAGCCCTGAGCAGCGGCGCGCCTTCCGTGAGCTGCTCGACGCTGCCGGGAAGACCTGGGCCGACACCTGGAAGGACGGCCCCCCACCCGAAGACGAGCCCCCAGCCGCCCCGGCCCGCGCCACCGCGCGCACCAGCTCCTCGCCCAGGGCCGCGAAGCGCGTCAAGTGCACGACATGTAGAGGGACCGGAAAGATGACGCGGAACAAGAACATGCGAAACGAGCGGATCATCGCCTGTCCATATTGCGTCAACGGTTGGCGAACGCAGTAAAACGCCCCCTGCCCGTCCTCTCACGGCGCGGGGTGTGCGAGCTTCTCGGCCATCTGCATCAACTCGGCGCGCCGCGGCGACTGCGGGTGCGCCATCAACCAGGCCTCGATCTCCCGCAACGCGACGTCCGGCCCCTGGGCCTCCGGCAGGGCTGCCAGCCAGATCGCCGCGGCCTCGCCACGGAATGGGCTGTCCGGGTACCGATCGAGGAACCGCTTCGCCGAATCCGCGACGCGCTCCGGTGGCATCCCAGCCGACTTGATCTCCAGCAGCGCCAGAAACAACCCCTCCCCGTCCTCGATCATGGGAGCGGCTTCTGGCGCTGTGGGAGGTGTGGGGGTCAACATCGGTTTCCGCGCCCGGCGCGGCTTCGGCGGTGGCGGCGGTCGGTACACCCATCGCTCCCCGGCCTGAAGGGCGACGGTCCCATCGGGGGAGCGCACCTCGACCGAACCACGCGCGACCGAGACCATCACCAGGGGCGCGTCGTGGGTCACGGTGAAGCGGGTCCCGGTCACCCGAACCTCGACGGCTCCGGCCTGAACGATAAGATCCCGACCGACCCCGTTGGGATCCACCTCGAAGTCGATCGCGCCCGAGGCGATCACCACCCGGGCGCCCTGCGCCGTCGCAGAGATGATGGACATCTCACCCGAGCCCGCCGCGACGATGTCCGGGTTCAACCGCAGCGGTCCCGCGGGGAGAGACAGCGACGCGTTGGCCTCGACCGGCGGTGAAGGCGCAATGTTCGGGAAGTCTATGGTCCGCAGGCTGAACAGGAGCGCCGCCGCGGCGGCGAGACCCACACGCCACCTGCTGCGCGGTCGCGACCGCGACCGCGACCGCGACCGCGCAGCGGGTGGCGTGTGGCGCAGCCGGGTGAGGAGCCGATCGCGTTCGACGGCGGTCGGAGCAGTCCACTCAGCGCAGCGCGTCATCACCACAGGCGAGACCGGGTGCCGCACCGCCTCGATCTCCTCGGGCGAAGGGCGCAGGACGTCGCCGCTCATGTGCCCCTCCGCGAGAGGAAGAGGACGTTGCGCTCTGAAGCCATCGGCGTCGCGGAGAGGCCCTCTCGGCGGAGGGCCTTCTTAAACGCCCGCCTCGCGGCATGAAGCCGACTGTATACCGTGCCTTCAGGGATCGAGAGCATCTCGCTGATCTCAGGGGCGGTGCGCTCCTCCATATCGGCGAGGACGAGGACCGCGCGATGCTTCTCGCTCAGCCGGTTGAGGGCACGCTGCACGGCCCGCCGCTTGCGGTGTCGAGCGACGACCTCATCGGTGGTGTCGGGGTGAACGGGCTCTGGGATCTGAGACAACCCGATGAACCGTCGAATCCGGGCCCGCCGCCGCGCGTTGGCCAGCACCCGCCGGGTGATCCCGAACAACCACGTCGAGACCCGGCTGTCCCCACGAAACCGCGACGCGCTGCGGAGCGCGACGATGAACACCTCCTGCGCGGTGTCCTCGGCGTCGATATCCGGCCCCCCCAGTCGGATCACCCAGCTCAACACGTCTGAAGCGTATCGTGCATACAGCGCATCGATCGCCCATCCTTCTCCGGCGCGAAGCGCCGCGACCCAGTAGGTGTCTTCGTTCTGCATCATCTCGGTGAGTGTGGTCGCATTCTGTGATCCTTCAGTGTTTTTGTAAAAACCCCACCTCGACAGCGAGGGTCAACGGACGCCGCACCCCGGATCCTTCGCGGTGCTGCTGTCTCCAGGCGAGCCCGTCGTAGCTGACCATCACCCCGCCTCCGACCCGCGCGGCGCCCGCCGCTGCGCCCGGCCCCCACAGCCGGAGCCGCGCCGCGCCGGTCGGCGTCCAGTCCACATCGAAGACATCGGGACGCTCAACCGTCGAGACGACGTGCGTCCGAATTCCCAGAGATGCGCTGCCTTCCAGCGCCCACCCCGGACGAACGGTCCAGAACCACTGCGGCCCGA
>JBCBLB010000554.1:0-6680 GCA_038520555.1 Myxococcota bacterium
GGCGTCGGCCTCACTTTCTGAGCGATTCGGAACCTTTGACACCGTAGCGGCGTTATCTTTCGGGATGACGCCGCTTTTTTCGATTGAGCTGGAGGAATGAATGATGAGCTGGATGATGCTGTTGGCCGCGACCGCGGGCGCCGCGGGCGCCGCGGAGATGACCCTCACCGTCCATGATGCGCCTGTTCGGTATTATGCGGAAGTGCTGGTTCGCCCCGCCGCGACCGTGTGGTACGTCTCCACCAAAAACCTTGAAGCAGCCCCCTTTCAGATCATGCTCTCCGTCGAGATGACGTGTGAAGAAGCGGTCAGGGGCAAGGGCGTCATGATGCGCTGTGAGATCGACAACGCCCAGATACAGGGCGAATCGATCCGGGACAACCAGCAGGAAGCGCTCGACGGCATCCACCAGGAGTACACCCAGCTCCTCAGCGACGCCCGGGTTGAGGTCACCTTCAAGTCCGATGGCCGCATCAACCTCGTCGACCTGGAGAACGTGCCCAAGGACAACGAGCGCGGCCGGGTGGTCCATGAGAACCTCCGACAGCTCATGCGCCGGGTCTTTGCCCCCCTTGATCTGCAGCTGCCCCGGAAGGGGAGCGTCGCCACCGGCGACACCTGGAAGCATAAGAGCGGCTCGATGACCATGGAGCTGCTTAACAGCACCGCGACCATCGGCGGTACCGTCCTCAAGTATGAGGCCGGCCCGATCGATCAGGTCGTCCCCGTCATCGGCGAAGGGTATGGCACCGTCGGTGCCGGCAGCACCGTGGGCTTCGCCCTCGGGGGAGAGAGCGGCCTCCGCGGCGACAACGCCAGCATGACCGTTGAGAACCTCTATCAGATGAACGTCGCCCTCTCCGCTCGGTACGACACCACCAACAAGCAGTGGATCTACGCAGAGTACTCTGCCCAGGGCTCCCACAACCGGGCTGCAGAGGGGGCACCCAACAAAAACTATCTCCAGGCATCATGGATCGGGCGCATCAACAGCGACGGCACCATTGAAGGCCCGGAAGGCCCCCGCACCCTCGGCGCGCCTGCTCAGTAAAGGTCTTTGACGAAGTCGTAGTATTCGCCGAAGTGGACCCGGCTGACCTGTTTGCCCATCTTGATCAGCTCCCGGGCGATCGCCTCGACCGCGTGGCTCATCCCCACCGGCTCACGACGAGTGCTGGCGATGATGCAGGCGTTGATCGCCGAGTTGACGATGTTGCCGCCAGCCAGGATGAATTGCTCGGAAAGCTTGTCGACGTCCAGGTCGTCCGCCTTCGGCGCATACTTCGGGATCGCCCGGCTCCATAGCTTCCGGCGCTCTGCGGCCCCGGGCATCGGGAACTCGATGACCGCGCCGAACCGGCGCAAGAACGCCTCGTCGATGTTCTCCTGGAGGTTCGTCGTCAGGACGGCGCACCCTTCGAAGACTTCGAGCCGCTGGAGCAGGAAGCTGACCTCCTGGTTGGCGAAGCGATCCTGGGCCTGCTTCACGTCGCCGCGAGAGCCGAACAGCGAGTCCGCCTCATCAAACAAAATGACCGCCGTCCCGCCCTCCGCGGCGTCGAAAATCTCCCGGAGGTTCTTCTCTGTCTCGCCGACCCACCGGCTGATGACACTGGACAGGTCAACCCGGAACAGGTCCAGGCCCAGGCTGCCGGCGATCACCTCAGCGGCCATGGTCTTGCCCGTGCCCGGGCCCCCGGAAAACAGCGCCTTGATCCCGTATCCGCGAGAGCGCACCTTATTGGCGCCCCAGCGAAAGAACACCGTCTCCTGCTCGGCCAGATAGTTCTGAAGGTGCATCAGCTCGCTCATCACTTTCTCTGGCAAGATGAGGTCAGACCAGGTGAACCGGGGGACGATGTGCTGGGCCAGGCCCCGGAACTCCGGCCGGCTCGCCTCTCGCGCTGCCGCCCAGATCGCATCCTTGGTCGGCTCTGCGCCACCGCACTCTGCCTGCGCCCGCTCCAGGATCCGATCCAGGGTCGTCCCCCCGATCGAGTAGAACCGCTCAGCGATGTCCGCCGCTTTGTCGGTGTCCCACTCCCGGTTCTCAAAGCTTCGTTCCCAGGCGTCGAACCGCTCGGTGTAGCTCGTCCGCCCGACCTGGACGGTCAGGCTGGGCCGATCGCTGCCCAGCAGGGCGCTGAGCGATCGCCGATCGGCGCCGCCGGCCATGACCGGGTAGGGCAGCGTCGCCAACGCTGCCCCCAGGCGCAGAACCTTCAGCCGGGACTGCGGATCTTCCTGGGTTGAGGAGATGTTGATCAGGTACGGCAGCGCCCGGGACAGCCGCAGCTCCCGGATCAGATCCCAGGGCTGCTCCAGGTACTGCTGGCAGCGCTCGATGTCGATGCGCACCAGCGGCCGCTGGGCCTTGCGGGCGATCGCTATCGCCGCCCCCTCGCGCGCGCCGGTGGTGCTCCCGATGATGGCGACGGTGACCGGCGAGTTGAGGCTGCCGGACACTTCTTCGATCCGCTTTCGGCATGGGCCGGGGATCAGCGGCTCGCCATACGTGTCCATCGGCGTGAACCCGACATCGCCAGGCAGCTCTTCCTCTTCCAACAACCAGCGCAGCAGCCGGGCCGAGGGGTGGACCCGACGCGCGGTGAGCGTCTCCGCGCCGTCCGGCGGGTTCAGCAACAACAAACGGTTGCGAATCAGCGGCGCGTTGCTCATCAGCCGCGCCTGCAACGCCAGCCGCGCCGTTCGCCGGGCACGGAGCACCCGGGTCGCCAGGTCCACGGTCAGAAACGCCTGGTTGAGGTTGTCGTTGAGGTAGGCGAAGATCTTGGAGTAGCCCGCGCTGATCTCCGGCGCGATGGACAGCAGGATCAGGTCCGCGTCGTCGCCGTCCAGGTTGAAGGCGTTCCGAAGCCGGGCGAACCGGCCGCCCGGGCTGTCCCGGAGCGCCGCCGAAGCCGCGACCGCTTCCTCCAGCCCGTCCGCACCCGCGGGGTATTCGATCTCCCCGTGGGCGCGGAGCAGCTCATCGACTTCGTCGTCAGTGATGACCGAGCCCCAGAACTGCCCCTTCGCGCGCATCGCTGGGCGGGCCCGCTGGCGACGGACGGCGCGAAGCAGCAGCAGCTCGGTTCGCCGAAGGCGACGTCCCAACTCCTCAAAGATCGTGGGCATGCCTACAGGTACCCTTTCTTGTCCTGATGTCGATCATGGCCCGCCTGAGCACCCTCTTGAATCTCAGCCATGACGGCCCGGACCAGCTCATCGACGATGTCCTGGTGCTGGTAGCCCTGATCGCGGAGGGCGAGGTAGCCGCGGGCCGGATCTGGTGAGCTGTGATCCTGCTCCGCGTTCTCCAGGGCGGCGGTGGGGCCAGGGTTGTCCCCTTCGCTGTTGCCATCACCGGGGTTGTGGGAGCCCGACCGGCCCGGCGAGTGGCCATGCTCAGCGCCGCCTTCCGTCTCTGACCGGTGGACGACCATCGCCTCCGCCGCGCGGGCGGCGATCTCTTCGGCGTCCCGCATGGTGTGGCCCGCTTCACCGCCAGAACCCTGCTGGTGGACCTGCTCGTGCGCATACAGGCCCAGATCTTCCGGGTTATTCGTGTTGAACGTCGTATCCACGATGATCGAGCGGTTGACGGTCATCGCCCGCGCGCCGACCGCGCGGAGCGCCCGGCTGGCCAGACGACCCGTGAAGACCTCACCGCCGTCGGACATGCCACGTCGGGTCAGGTGATTGTCCAGGCGACCGGCGATCCGTTCATCCAACGACGACTCAAAGCTGTCATCAGCCACGACTTCCTCCCCATAAACCTGTATACAGTGCCACCTTCACCCTACCCGCCGCAGCCCGCCTGCTCAACCGCCGCGCAGCCACGCCCGCGGCGTCCATGCCTTGGGATCCAGTCGGTCCGCGACGCCCAACTCACCGAGCACCGCGTTGAGATACTCCCACGGGTGCGCTTGCAGTTGGAGGCAGCTCTCGATCAGGCTCAGCCAGATCATCACCGCATCAATGTCTCCGACGGTCTCATCGAACACCCAGGGATCTTCGCCCGGTCGGTGCCGCTTCCGCTGCGCGGTGTCTTCCAACAGCAGCGGCCACATCGCCTTCGTCGCAGAGACCGCCCGCTGGAACCGGCCCGTGGGGATGTCGATTTCAGCGAAGGCCCGCTCCAGCCACGCCTCGAATCGCTCCAGCTCAGCCTTGTCCTCTTTGACATCCGGCGTCGGTGGCATATTTTCGAGTAAGAATAGCCCAGAACGCGCACGATCGGGATCGACCAGCAGAGACAGGAACAGTCGCTGACGAAGCGCAGCCCATCGGCCCGCACGACCCTGTTGTCGCCAACGACCGCGGACCGTCTCGCTGATCGGCGCCGCCTCGCCCCCACCCGGCGGGACCATCGCATCCGGCGTAAACGTGAACACCACGTGACCTTTTCCATACCGGGCCTGAACCGTCCCGATCACATCAAAACGATGGTGGTCCACCAGCGCAGGCATCGGCCGCTCACTGGACTTCGCGTCCCCTTTCATGACCTCCACAACAGGCGCGAGTCGCGCCGCGATCCGGGACAGCTCATGGAGGATGGTCTGCTGATGGACGACAACATCGAGCCCCTCGATCAAGGAGATGAGCTGGCCGGTGGGCAGACGGTCCAGATACAAGGCGAGCGCAATGCGGGCGAGCATGCCATTGCCGACCGGCGCCCGGGTCGCTGCGAACGCGGGGTTCTTCCCAATAAAGGGCTCTACATCGGGGCATCCGGGACAGAAGTAGGTCGGCTGTCGGATCACCAGCGTGGTGAAGCGGTTGTAACGGAACTCCAGCCGTTCATGAGCGCTCTCGCCAACTTTCTCCGGTGTAACGTTCTTCTTCGGGCATTTCTGAGAGGGCGCGAGCGTCACCTGGACGGGGATCCGCTCGGGGAGGATCGGGGTTTTGCCATCCGGGACCGGCCGCGTCCGCTTCTTGGGGACAGGCAGATTCAGCCGTGGCAGCGGTGGCCCGTCGACAAGCCGAGAGAGCTCATTGTTGGCGGTCCCAGCATCGGTCTTCGGCGTCTTGGTGAGGGGCATCCGCCCGCCACTGCCGACAGGAATGTCACTGGGACTGGATGCGCCGGGAGGACTGTGGAAGGTCCGACCCCCGGTCCCACCAGCGGGGCTCTCGAAGACCATCAGCGCTTCCATCTGGGCGGCGCCTTCTTGTGTCTTCGAGCCAGGACGCAGCTCCATCCGTGAGGTGGTCTCTGAGAGCGCTTCCATCTTGGAGGCGCCCTCTGGCGTCTTCGAACCGGGACGCAGGATCATCCGTGAGGCAGCATCCGGGAGTATCTCTACCTCTCCGCCGTCCTGGTCGGCCTCACCGCTGGCCTTCCCGCTGGCCCTTCCTGCGGGGCTCTCGAAGACCATCAGCGCTTCCATCGGAGCGGCGCCTTCATGCGCCTTCGAGCCAGGACGCAGCTCCATCCGTGAGGTGGTCTCTGAGAGCGTCTCCATCTGAGAGGCGCCCTCTGGCGTCTGTGGACCCGGACGCAGCACCATTCGCGAGGCAGCATCCGGGAGCACCCCGACCTCTCCAGCGTCCTGGTCGGCCTCACCGCTGGCCTTCCCGCCGGTCCCGCCAGCAGGGCTCTTGAAGACCATCAGCGCTTCCATCTGGGCGGCGCCTTCTTGTGTCTTCGAGCCAGGACGCAGCTCCATCCGTGAGGTGGTCTTTGAGAGCGCTTCCATCTTGGAGGCGCCCTCTGGGGTCTGTGGACCCGGACGCAGGATCATCCGCGAGGCAGCATCCGGGAGCACCCCGACCTCTCCGGCGTCCTGGTCGGCCTCACCGCCGGTCCCGCCGCCGGTCCCGCCAGCGGGGCTCTCGAAGACCATCAGCGCTCCCATCGGAGCCGCGCCTTCTTGCGTCTTCGGGCCGTGGCGGAGTGCCATCCGTGAGGTGGTCTCTGAGAGCGTCTCCATCTGAGAGGCGCCCTCTGGCGTCTGTGGACCCGGACGCAGCACCATTCGCGAGGACGCGTCTGGACTGAGGTGGAGCGCCCCACCCGACATTCGCTTCTGCGTCAGCTGATCGCGAAAGTCGATCCGCGAGGCGGGATTGGACTGCAGCGGGGGATACCCCGGCGGCTTCTCCTGGCGCGGCTCGGTGTCATCGGTATGGGCGAACAAATCGTCCATCGTCGAGTCTGGTACATCGCGGACGATCTCTTCTTCGTCGTCGTCTTCAGGAGGCCGGATCCGACCCCCAAGCGGCGCATTCCCAGACGTCAGCATCTCCATCGAGGAAGGATTCGCAAGCGGTTCGTCTTCGGAGGCGGCTTTTTTCTTTCGAGAGCGCTTCTTCTTCGGGAGAGGGCTGCGCTTCCCACCACCGTCCGCAAGGACCGCGTCCAGATCGTCGAGGGAGGACCGCGGCGCAGGGGCGGGCGCTTCGGGGAGCTGTTCCATCGGGATGCGATCGCCCGGTGGCTCTAGATTGTCCGCGAGAGCGTCCATCGTCGAGGAAGGGACCACACTCCCCACAGATGAATCCTCAACAGATGAATCCTCAACAGATGAATCCTCAACAGATGGATCCACAGCAGGTGGGGTTTCATCTGTTGAGGATTCATCTGTTGAGGATTCATCTGTGGGGAGTGTGGTCCCTTCCTCGACGATGGACGCTCTCGCGGACAATCTAGAGCCACCGGGCGATCGCATCCC
>JBCBLB010000324.1:0-10695 GCA_038520555.1 Myxococcota bacterium
GGCCGACGCCCTCTGTGATCGGGTCGAAGCACACATTCGGCTCGACGACGCCATCCTGGCACCTGAGCTGGAGATGACCGACGCATGGCGTACCCTGCGGCTGTGTCGCCTTGCCCTTCACCATAAACGCCAACGCGCGGCCATGGAGCGGATCCGGCGCGCGGACGCAGCGGGGCTGTCCCAAGCCATCGCGGAGCTGGCCGAGGCGCTGCGCGATGACTTCGCCGAAGAGACGCGGCTGATGCTCAACCCCGATGTGCTCCGCGATGACCTTGTCACCATCGCGCCGAGCGCATAATCTCAGCGCGGTTTGCCGGGGCGTAAGGCTGAGGACGGAACCTCAAGCTCCAGGATCGGTCCCCGCCGTTCGGGCGGCATTTGCAACAGATCCCACAACCAGTCACCATGAAACCGGCTGACTTCGTCCTCAAGCACGATCCGTGAGCCATCGGGTCGTATGATCGTCAGCCGTATGGGCTGACCGGTTGCCGGTTGCCGGAGCCTCGACATTGTTTACCTCCAGAGAAAAACATGGAGGCATGGGCGCGCTTTCGCCGGGCGCTGCCGCGTCACACATTGTGACGGCCTCCTCAAACAACATCTCTGGTTGAACGGAATGAAACAACTCCTGAAGCGGACGTTTCCTGTCTGCTTCAGGGGTTGACTTTTCTGTATTTTTGTTCAGTGCCTGTTCAGCTCGGGGTGAGCGCGATCCAATCGTTCAGGATGGCGCCGGCCTCCATCAGGATGAAGTCATCCGTGACGTCCGGTTCACGTTCGGTCTCTTCTTCTATGCCAGCATCATCGGTGTCACTGCGGTCTGCGGCCTGCTCTGCGGCCTGCTCTGCGCGTCGGGTCTCCAGATTCAGGCTGATGGTGTCCTCCTCTGAATCCTTTTCACGCTGGGCGACCTGCTCGATCAGCTCTGTGAAGTCTTCGTTCGCAGCGACGCGGGCGGCAGACTTCTGCTGGAGCGTGGGCAGAACGTCCGTCAGGTCACCGACCGGTGTATACCGCGCTGGCGCAATTTCATCGTAGGCGAGGGCGTTCTCCAGGTCAGACTCATAGACATCCAGCCCGTCCCAGCCTGAAGGAAGGACCACATCTGAGCGGACCCCGCGGTTCTGCGTCGAGCCCCCCGAGACCCGGTAGAACTTCTGGATGGTCAGCTTGAGCGCGCCGGATCGTGCTTCTGGCTGACCGCCGACCAGCCGCCGGAAGAAGTGGTCGAGGTCGAGCAGCTGTTGGACGGTGCCCTTTCCATGTGTGGTCTCGGCGCCGACGACGACCGCGCGGCCGTAGTCCTGCAGCGCGCCGGCCACGATCTCCGAGGCGGAGGCCGAGAGCGGATCGGTGAGAACGACCATCGGCCCTTCATAGACCAGCCCCGGCGCGGGGTCGCTCAGCGTCTCGGTCTCGCCGTCCCGGTCGCGGACCTGGACCATCGGCCCCTTGTCGATGAACAGGCCAGCCATCTCCACGGCTTCACGCAGCGAGCCGCCGCCGTTGCCCCGAAGGTCCAGGATCAGCCCGTCGACGTCCTGTTCACGGAGCTCTTTGCTGAGACGCTCGACGTCTTCGGCGACGCCATGGTAGCGGTCTACGCCCAGCCGGCGGGTGTTGTCCACATAGAAGCTGGGCACGTCGATCACGCCGAGCTTCTGGCCGTTGACCTCGATGACCTTCGCATCTGCGTCCGACTCACTCAGCAGCACCTTGTCCCGGGTGATGTCTACCACCCGCGTGGTGTCCTGGTCGTCGACAGGGATGACGGTCAGCCGAACCTCAGTGTTCTTCTTGCCGCGGATCAGGCGGACCACCCGGTCCAGCCGCATCCCCACCACATCTTCGGGTTCGTCGGCGCCCTGGCCGACCGCGATGATCTTGTCGCCGGGCTGCAGCTCACCGTCCCGCTCTGCCGGGCCCCCCGGGACGATGTCCTTCACCAGGGTGTAGTCCCCCTCTGCCTGGAGCCGAGCCCCGATGCCCTCCAGCGAGTTCGAGATCTCAATCTCAAAATCTTCGTTGGTGGCAGGCTTGAAGTAAGCCGAGTGCGGATCGAAGGTCCGCGTGAAGGCCCCCAGATACAGCTCAAGCATGTCGTTGGCGTTCGCCGACGCGGTGTCGCGCAAGATTCGGGTGTAGCGGTTCTGGAGCGTCTCGGTGATGTCCGAACGCTCCCGATCCACGCCCTCCGCCAGCTCGCGGATGATGATCTCGTTCTTAATGCGCTTCTGCCACAGGGCGTCGGCGTCGGCGTCGGTCTTCGGCCACTCCGCCTCGCTCCGATCGTAGCGCCAGATCTCATCGGCGGTCAGGTCGATGTCGGTCTTCAGATAGACCTGGACGCTGTTGATCCGCTGCGCCATCCGCTCCTGATACCGCTCATAGATCTTCTCGGCGGCCTGGAGTTTGGGCTTGCGCTCACGGATGTCGTCGTCCAGGTCGCGCTCCCAGCGCTTGAATTCTTCCACGTCGCTGCGCAGAAAGATCATGCGGTTGGGATCGAGGGTCTCCAGATAGCTGTCCATCCAGGCCACCGACAACCCGTCATCGACGTCCCGGGGCTCATAGTGCTGATATTTCATCAGCGTCGCCACCAGACCAGCCACCATCGGGTGATGCTCGTCCAGCTCCGGCGACGCCTTGGCGGCACACCCAGCCAACAGGATCGTCGTCCACACTCCGAGTCGCCGCATCGCTTGTCCTTTCATGGATTGATCATAGCCTCACTGCCCTACCTTAATCCCTACGGCCCGATTTCAAGACCCGCCAGCTCTCCCTTCGGTCGGGCCATACAATTCATGACATGACTCTCAGACCGCTGGCCGCCCTCTCCTGTTCCCTCGACCCTTGCGCGTGACCCGATGTTGACTCAACACCACCTGACCTCCTCCATCACAATGGCGTCGCAGTCGTCGCCATCGGTCAGTGTCGCGGTCAGCTTGTGGAGCGCATCCAGCCGACGCCGCCGGAGCCTGGCGCCTGGACAACCGACGCTGGAGCCGCTTCATGTGGCGCGTCGCGCACGTCCTCGATGATGGGTGTTCTCGGGGGCTCCGTGTCCGTCTGCAGCAGGATGGAGGCGAACCAGTGCTTGCCGTCACCACCGAAGACGTTTCGGGCCGCCGGATGTCAACGAGATGTCAACAGGGTGTGGGCCCCCTCATCCTCTCTGCTGGCGGTGCCGTTGGCTCATGGTGAGGGCTTCCCTCACCTTCCCGCTCAACATCACCTTGAGAACGCAACATGAAGAGCTCACTGCAGCGCTCTCTGGGAGCGCTGGCTGGGCTTGGACTCTTCGGCATCTGGGCTTCAGCACCGCTCTCTTCGCTGTCCCCTGCGCCGAACGGCTCCAACGACTCGGTCACCTCCTCTCAGACTCCATCGGTAGAGCCCACCCGCTCTGCTTCCCCTTCTGCCCGGCTGTCCCACACCATCGAGCCAGATGTGTCGTTCTCGCCGACGGTGGATGTTGCCCAGTCGGTCGCCTCACCGTCGACCTGGATCGACGATCAGGTTCTCATCCGCCCTCATGATGGGGACGGGCTGGCGGCGATCACCGCGCGCTGGTCCGTCGACATCGTGCGTCAGGGGCGAGAGAGCGGGCTTGTGGTCTTGACCGTACCGGACGGGCTGACCCCTGCTCAATTCATCGACGCGCTTGGCGCGGACGATCTGATTCAGTCCGGCCATCGCCATGCTCGGATCGTGGGTGCCAGCGACGATAGTGAGGCCTCGGATGGCCCACCGGTCGACCTTCGATGGGCGCAGTGGCACCTCGACGCGTCCGGCGCCGATAACCTGCAGGAAGAGGCGCAGTACCAGCAATTCGCGGACCTCTCCTCTTATGTCATCGCGGTGCTGGACACCGGCGTGGCCTACGAAGACGCGGGGACCTATCGACAGGCGCCTTCGCTGGCTGGTTCTCCCATCGTCGCGCCCTATGACTTCGTCAACGCCGATCCGTATCCCTATGACGATCATCAGCATGGGACCCATATCGCCAGCGTGATCGCTTCGGATGGGGCCGTCCAGGGGATCGCGCCTGGCGTCGGGCTGATGCCGCTGAAGGTCCTCGATGAGGAGAACAGCGGCTACGAGATCGACCTCATCGAGGCGATCTATCATGCGGTCGACAACGGGGCGGACGTCATCAACATGAGCCTGTCGTTCGGGCTCGACTACGTCCCCAGCCAGGGGCTCCTTGGGGCGATCGCTGTTGCCGAAGACGCCGGCGTGATCATGGTCGCGGCTTCGGGCAATGACGGCAGCGCGCAGGTGAGCTGGCCCGCGCGAAGTCCCACCGTCATCGCGGTCGGCAGCCACTGCGGGTTCAGCGGAACCCGAAAAGCCCAGGACGCCGTGAAAAAAACGGTGCTCGCCGACTACAGCAACAATGGCACAGGCCTGGATGTCACTGCGCCTGGCGGCTGTTTGGATGAAGACTTCAACGGGGACGGCATCCCCGACGGCGTCATCGGAGAGACCATCTCGCTGCAGGACCCCGGCCAGATCGGGTACTGGGCATACGCCGGGACCAGCCAGGCCGCCGCCCAGGTCTCTGGGATGGTCGTATGGATGCTCAACGCAGGGGCTCCGACCGATCAGCTCACGCGGCTGATGCACGACTCGGTCAGCGGCTGGGACGTTCGGAACAGCTATGTCAAGGGCCGCGGCGCAGGGCCGCTGCATGGCCCGGAGCTGGTCGGGACCACGACCGACGGGCTCAAGAACAGCCGCCAGCATCTGTTCGATGAGTATGCGGCCTCGTTGATGCCCTACCTCATCGATCACCAGGACGGGACCGTCTCGCCTGCGGTGGATGTGCTGGTCCTCCGAAACCTCACCGACGACGTCAACGGGACCGTCTATGGACGAATGGACGGATCGACATCCGGAGACTTCACATGCAACCTGAACCCCGCGAACAACCTCTGCACCTTCATCGGCGATCCCGTCCCCGCCACGACATCGTCCGGAGAAGCCGCGCCGCTAAGCTGGCAGTTCTCTGTTGAAGGGTTCGCAGATCCCCAGCGCCATGTGATCCATCGCCTTCAGCGGCTGATCTTTGCCTCGGAGGGGATGGAACTGGCCGTCGATGGGATGGCGCAGGCCGGGCTCAACGATGCGGTCCTCGCCTTCCACTGGGAGGCCGGAACGCACGAGACGCTGGGGCCGATCGCCGAGTCGTATATGGCCACCGACAACGGCACCGGCATCGCGACCAGTCCGTTCACCGTCCTGATGACGCCACCGGTGATTCAACCCTATGTCACAGTCTCTCAGGTGGATCTCGGGGGAACCGGCATCGCGACCAGCCCCTTCACGGTGCGCCTGCTCGAGCTGCCGCCCCATGTCCCGGCGACCAACGTGGGCCTGCCGGCCTTCCCCTCCGGGTTGACCCTCGCAGCGTTCGATGGGACCGGCATCGCGACCAGTCCCTTCACCCCCATCGGCGTCTACACCCCGCCGATCCGGGTGCCCACGCCAGGAACACTGAGCGGACCTGTGCTGCTCGGCTCGGGCACCATCAGCGGCGAACCGATCGAGATGTTCGCAGACACGGCCCTGGGACAGCGGCTGCTGGACGGCGGATGGGTGACCCTGGATGGCCAGGAGATCGCCTCCAGCCTGGGCGCAAGCACCCTCACACCGCCCGTCAAGACCCATGGCTCCAACGCGCTGGGTGCCATTGAGATCATCATCGAGTAGCCGGTTATTCCGGAAAAACTCGATCTACGGTGAGCAGTAGGGCGCGCTTCCATTTCTGGAAGCGCGTTGTTCATCGAATGCGATCCGTCTACAGGTGGACGACCTGCTGCTCAGGCCCTGCCGGAATCGTCAATGAACGGGATGTTGATCTCCTGGTGCGCGACACGGACCATCCAACCGTTGCGGAAAAAATCGAGGCGGAGATGCCAGCACCCGCGCACCCTCCGCCACACCATCGGTGGGATGAGCCAGTACGGTGCATGCAGCGTCACCTCGGTCCCCACGAACGCTTCTGGAGTTGGGGTCCAACTCTGTACGGCCGCGAAGTGCACCGGCTGCATCGGCTCATCGGACAAGACATGGATCTTATCGCCCTCGATCACAATGCGCCGCTCGTCGAGGAAGACCTCCTGGCCCAGAAGCATGATGGGGGCGGGCCCGAGCAGTCGCATGGCGCGCTCACGGGCCTGGGTGTAGGTCGCAACGATCTGCGCTTCCCGCGCGATATGGTACTCCTTGCTCCAGCCCAGCCCATCCCCGAAGTCATAGACCCGTTCGGGGAAGGGGATGGTGGGGTCGACGGTCTCGGCCGGTGGGATCAGGATCTCCTTGGGGAGCGCCGCGGTCCAGGGGGTGTCCTGTGTTGCGGTGTTCGCTGCGAGGTATGCGGGCACCCAGTTCATATTCCCAGAACGCTGGAGCGTTCGGACCTTACAGAGGGTATGAAACGCGCCCTGTGCGGTTCGCGCGTTGAAGTGATCGAGGACAGCGAGCGCCGCGGCTTCCTTCAGAGAGAGATCCCGAACCCAGAGGTCGTGCCCGTTGGTGACAAAATCGACCCCATCGAAGGTTTTGTGGAAGAAGGGTTCAACCTCGATCTCAGGGAGCCTTCCGGACCAGTGTGCCTGGGCCACACGATCGTAGGCATCGTGTTCGTAGGGGGACAGCTCCGGCGCGAAGACGCATGCGCCCGTCAGATAGGTTGCGCGTGTGAACAGCCGCCCCAGGGAGGGCTCATATGAGAGTGAGCCTTCTTCCTGGGCAAAGATCAGTTCGGAGCGTACGAGGACTTTTGCGCCTTCACCGTATGGGTGCCCTTCATGCGCGAGCGCTTGTGGGAAGATCACGCAGGTCATCGGCGCGATCTCCTCCAGCGTGGCGCCGTCCTCGAGCGACAGCGCCGGCGCCCCGCGTCCGCCGGTCACATAGATGAGCAGCGTATATCGGGACAAGTGTCCACGCGATGCGTCACGATAGGGCGCGTCCCGGTGGCGGGCAAACGGCTGATCTGTCGGCTCGAATCGGGACATCCGAAATACAGGATTCACCGAAACAAATCCTTTGAGCATCTCTTCTTCGAGCGCCTGTCGGAGCGCATCCGTCAGCGCGGCAGCCAGCGGGTGGGCGTGGAAGATGAGCCGGCGTCCTCCCCGCTGTGCCTGATTCAAGGGCGCCACATACAGGTTTGCCTCATCGATTTCGTGCAGGCGCCTGGCGGGCCCCTTGAGTCGGAAGGTCAGGATTCGATCGCCGATGGGTTGCCGATCGGAGAGCTGCGCCGTTGTTTCCTGGAACCAGGGGTCCAGCGGGAGGATGTTCTCGAAGGTTCGAAAGCAGAAGGTCTCAGGGTCGACGAAGCCTGCAGCGAAGCCCGCCGGGGCACCTGGGCAGAACAGGGCGTGCGCGTCGGTGGGGATCTCAGCGATGGGAATGATTCGAAGGGCCCGGTGTGTCCGGGTCGGGTGGAAACAGAGGTCGACACCACGCACAGCGATGACGACAGTGGGCTCAAGGAGGTCGGCAGCGTGGCGGATGAGGTCGGGCGCGCCTGGCGGGTCCTGTCGCATCTGGAAATACAGCGCGCGCAGCGCGCGGCCCAGATCCTGACGTTGTTCTTGGCTCCACCCGTCAGGGCGCTCCACGAACGTCTTGAGCATCATCGCCTCCAATACTTTCGGATGTGTAGCGGGAGCGTGGTGGACGCGCACAGCGCAGGGATCCCCCTGTGGCGCCAGACATCCTGTGCGTTGAGGTGTAACCACGTCAATTGGCCAAGATACGGAGAGGATGCCAGCGCACGCGCGCCTTCGTCGCCCACGTCGTTGTCTCGGAGGTCCAGAATCCGAAGAGACGCAACCGCTGGATGTCCCACCAACGCTTCGACGCAGTCTGCGTTGAGTCCATTGGCGTTCAGTCGAAGCGTGTGGAGCCCCTCAAACAGTGGCGTCCCGATGAGCTTCAAGAACTTCTCGGATCCCAGATAGGTGTACCGCAGATCCAGCGCATGGATGGACAGTGTGTTGGGAAGGCGGGCGAACCGGGCGATGGCATCGCCCCACAGCGGGGTATACGAGAGATCGAGCGATAAGAGACCTTCCAGCTGCCCCATAGGCATCAAGACCTCATCATCGAGGGAGACATCAGAGCAGTCGATATGGACGACGTGTCTCATGAGGGCGGTGATGGTTCGAAATTCGTCGATATCCAGGCCCAGCGTTCTCTGGGAGAGGGCATTGCACAGGCGAATCGCTGGGGTGGGTTGGACGCCATACCGAGCGTACATGGCCCAGCCGTCTGGGACGAAGCGATGGATGTGGTCAGGCCAGCGGGCGAGGCCCTCATCGAGTGTTCTGAGATCAGCGTCATCGTCGGGGCGCTCCCGATCGCCAAGGAACGCGACGATAGAGGCAAAGAGCGCCTCAGAGGGTGGCTGTGCCAGGATGTCATTCAAATGCATGGTGATTGGGGCCTTCGGGGGGGCGCTGTTGCGCTCTGAGTCGCCCTCTGCGGGGCGTCTGGTGGGCCCATTGTGGAAGTGGTGTCTGAGCGCTTCAACGGCATGGAGTCAAGGATATGTCGCGTATACTGTGGCTCTGGGTTGAAGCTGTGGGATAGCGTGAACGTCGTCAATCGAACGGAACAGATTCGTGACTTCGAGCGGGCACAGGCCCAGGCGCTGGCCCGCGCGGATCCCGACGTCGCGACCCGGTTCGCGACACGGTGTGTGCGGCTGCATCTTCCCGCGCTGGCGCGCCCTCACGTTCGGTTGGCGCGTCGCTGCCGAGATCCCAGCCTTCAGCGTGCGTATCTGAAGGCCTTGCTCGATGCAGAGGTTGGGGCGGAAGCCCGCACGATCCTGGCGTTCATCGATGCCGAAGACGTTGAACTGATCCCATTGCTTCTTCGCGCAGGGATGGTGGATCGGGCTGTCCAGCTTGCAGGGCGGCTCCAGGAACGGTCAGCGGAGGCCGCGCATTGGCGAGCGCGGTTTGCCTTGTGGTCTGGCGAGGGGCTTCGGCTCAGCCCAACACTATCACAGCATCAAACGCAGGTTCTTCGGGCCTCTCAGGCGCTCGCAGAGCGGCGGTTTCAGGACGCATCTCGGTTGGCGGAGTCAGTGGTCCGGGAAGACGCATCCAATGGAGAGGCCTGGGCGATCCATGGGGAGGCCCTGGCCCGCGCGGGGGCGTCTGGTGCAGAAGACGCGCTTGCGCGGGGGCAGCGGCTGATGCCCGAGGCACACTTCGCCATACGGCTCAGTCAGCTCCTTCTGCGAATGCGTCGCCCCAATCGGAGGGAATTGCAAGAGGTGTCGTTGGATCTGACAGAGATCGGCGCGCTGTGCTCGGCAGCGATGGGCGAAACATTGGACCAGAAGCCAACGGTGGGTCGAAGCCATTCGAAGATCATGGCGCGAATCGAGCACATCCTGTCGGCGATGGGTGCCAACCGGAGCCCGGTGAGCACGGTGTGGTCGGCGGCTCGGCTGCGACCGCTTCCACAGCGCGCCTCAATCCGGGCGCGAAGCGTCCGACCTGCGAGCGCCTATCGGGCTGCACCGACAGACGCGATCCATCACCGGTTTGTATCATTGCGGGAGCGGTGGGGGAATCATCCGACGTTGTGGACCTATGAAGCTGAGGTCTGGATGTGGGATGGCGCATATGCCCGCGCTGAGGGGTGTCTTCGCCGCGCCTTGGGCGCGTCGGAGCGGACGCGCTGGGCGTACTCCGGGCTCCCGCTGGCCCTCGCCCTCCTCGGCCGGGCGCAGGAGGGGATGGCGATCATGAAACGCGGCGCGCGGCTCCTTCCGCCGTTGGACGCCGCGTTGGTGTATCGTGCAGAGATGCACTTGCGGCAAGGGGCGGTGCGGATGGCGCATCGGCTCTCTGCACGTGCGATGGTGGTCCATCCCCACCGGATCTCTGCCATCCTGATTCACGGGATCTGCCAACGGCTTCTGGCGCAGGAGACGGCCCCGCTCCGCGCCCGCATTCAGGAGCAGGCGCCCCTGTTCTGGGAACACTGGCAGGCAGAGGCGGGCGCGCGACCTGGCCGGGAGCGATGGTGGCATGGCCTGAAGATGCTGCGGGGGTCAAGATCGTCGGGGGCACTCCACTGGTTCACCCGAGAGGGGGATCAATGGATCCAGTGGATGCCCGTCATGGTCGATGAGCGCCCACCGTTGTCTCCATGGACCATCCGCAAGGCGCGGCTTCTGGATTGGCTTCAGCCCATCGCTATCGGTTCAGGCGCTCAAGGAGGCTGACGCGGATCAGGCGCTCTTCGGGGGAGAGCCCATGAAAACGCTGCGAAAAGAAGGCTTCACCTACCCTGTGATCATTGGACCGTGATGGTGCTCGACCACAGCCCGACCCCGCCCTCGCCGTCGATGGCCATCAGCCAGATATCCACGACATCGGCTTCTTCTTCAGGGGCGAAGTAGGTATAGGTGATCTGGTCTTCGTCCGGATCGCGGATCAGCTGGCTGGCGCCGTCCCAGCCCCCTGCCGTTGTATACCCCCACACTGCCGAGAACCCGGTGAACGAGCCGGTCAGATCACAGGTGAACGCCACTGAATCCCCGGGGGCCAGCTTCGTTTCTTCTGCTGAGCAGTCGATGGTCGGGTTCTGGAGCCGCTCATCAGGCGATCGGGTGGACAACAGGACGCTCCGCAGCCCCAGGCTCACCCCGGCGAC
>JBCBLB010000236.1:0-12671 GCA_038520555.1 Myxococcota bacterium
GCGCTGTTCAAGTAGAAGGAAGACTGTACGATCTCGATATCTCCGCTGATGTTGCTCATCGCAACGCCACCGCCGCGCCCATCCGTGGAGAGATTGTTATTGAACGCAGAGCGGTGAATATCAACATCAACGGCATCGAAGATGCCCAGGCCGCCGCCCATCCTACTGCCGGTGTTGCCCAAGAACTGACTGTCCTCGATCAAGACGCTGGTGGCGCCGATGGACGCGACGCCGCCGGGCGCCACATCATATGGCGCTGGCTTTGAGAGAACGTCGAGGGAATTCAGCCTGATGATCACATCTTTCAAAATCAGCGTCTGCGCCTTGGCGAACAGGCCGCCGCCTGACACGTATCCACGATCACCACTCACCTCGTTCTCAGCGATCTCGGACTGTTCAAGCTGCAACACCCCGCAGTTTGCTGCGATGCCCCCCCCTACAGCGGCGGCGTCCCCGCCCGCCACGACTTTGTTCCCCGTAAAATCAGATCCGATGATCCGCGCCTCACAGTTTCCGTTTGGTCCTTCAACGATCCGCAGCGCGCCCCCATAGGCCTCCGCAGCATTGCTCTCAAACGTCGTTCCAACAATATCAACGGTGAAGGTGCTAGACGCGGCAAACACGGCGATAGCGCCGCCGTCTCCGACCGTCACGCTGTTATTGAGGAAGTGCGATTCATCGATATCGAGGCGCTTTACCGTCGCAGCGACCGCGCCCCCATCTGCGTCTGCGCGCTTGAGGTTCTGGAACGTGACGTCGGCGATCTCAAGTGTCGTCCTGGATCCACCATTTGCGACGACACCCCCGTAGTCGTTGTCTTTGAGGATCATGTTCTCCAGACGAACAGTGCGGCCCGGTCCTGAGGGCGTATCTGCTTCAATGGTGATCAGCGGAGCGGTCGCGTCTGCCTCTGTCAGGATGGCTGGTGACGTTCCAAGACCCCGAATCGTGATGTCTCTGCCTGCTGGAATGATCACGTGCTCATTGTAGACCTTCCCAGACCTCAGCAGGATTTCGCTACACGAACGACTTGTATCATTAATGGCATCCTGAATGAGCCCTGTGGCAGGAACGAAGCATGACGTGGCAGACGCGACCGGGCTGAACGCGGCGAGGCTGATGGTTCCAGAACAGATAGCAACGAGACGAACGTTCATCAAAGGTCTCCTTGATGAAAGGGCTGAGCGGGTTCAGGGTCTGTGGAGTGGTACCGACCTCAAGGCAGAGAGGGAGGATATCTCCTCTCACGCCGAGCTGTCGATAATCACAGCTTAACGAACCACCTCATCAAGGGGAGGTGGTGCAACCTTCTTGCAACCTTGGCGCGGTACCCCGCGCAGGCCCTTGCTTCTGGGTGCGGACATCGCCTGTCCCCCTCAACTCCAGCGCAGCAGTCTCCGACGTTAAGGAGTGATGGCATCCACGTCACCCCGGATCCGACTGCGCCGACTTCTGCCACCGACGCTGGTGGCAGACGCCAGCTGGGCGGGGGTGCGCGCGTATCGCACCGCGGGCCTGTTGGTGCTCGGGATCGTGCTGACGCTGCTCCCGATCGGTGCGGGGCTGTTCACCGGTGATACGACGCTCGTGGCGCGGCATACGGCGCTTCTGTTCGCCCTCCTCGCTGGGATGGTCGCGCTCCGGATCGGCTGGCTCACCCTCGCGCAGCTGCTCGCCCTGGTGCCGATCCTGCTCATCAACACGGTGGGCATCTGGCAGAACGGGATGGTCGGCAACCCCGCGCCGCTGCTGGCTGCCATCGTGCCGCTGGTCGCTTTGGCGTTGAGCGGGCCGCGGATGGCTGCGGCCTTCGCGCTCGTCGTCATCACCGAGCTGATCGGGTTTGGGGTGGCCCAGGGCGCCGGATGGCAGCCGCCCAGCAGCTACCCTCCGGATGAGCAGCCGATTCATATGATGGTCGGCGGCGTCCTCTTCGTGCTCCTGTCGCTGGGGCTCACGTTCGTCCTTGAGCGCGGCCGGAGCCGTGCGGTCCGACAGCTCCAGGACGCCAACGAAGCCCTCATGGCCTCGCGCGACGCTGCCGAGGAGCAGGCCCGCGCCCGTGCCGCGCTGCTGTCCAGCATGAGCCATGAGATCCGGACGCCCCTGCACGGCGTCCTGGGGACCGTCGAGTTGGTCCTGGACGGTCCGTTGGAGGCCCGTCAACGGTCGCTTCTGGAGCACGCCGACGGCGCCGCCCACACCCTGCTCCGGCTGCTCGACGAGGTCCTCGACTTCGCCAAACTTGAGGCTGGCCGGATCGAGCTGGAGGCCCTCCCGATCAACCTGCCGGCGCTCCTCGACGACATCTCGCACCTGTTCGCCGCCAAGGCCGAGAGGAAGGGGGTTGCGCTGGTGGTGCGCCGCGAGCCTCTGGCTCCAGCGCGGGTCCTCGGCGACGAGACCCGCCTGCGCCAGATCGTCACCAACCTCGTCAGCAACGCCATCAAGTTCACCGAAGACGGAACGGTCACCCTGTCGCTCCAAAGACACCGGTCCGGGATCTGCATTGTCGTCGAAGACACCGGCGTCGGGATGACCGAAGAGCAGGCCGCCCGGATCTTCTCTCCGTTCGAGCAGGCCCAGGCCAGCACCGCTCGGCGGTACGGCGGGACCGGGTTGGGCTTGAGCATCTGCCACGAGCTGATCACCCTGATGGGCGGCACCGTCAACGTGCGCGCTGCGCCCGGCGAGGGCAGCGCCTTCATCGTCACGCTCCCGCTCCCGCCGGCGCGGACCCATGAGGTCGCGCCGGCGGGGTCTGAAGCGGTTCTGCTGCCGGGCGCCCGGATCCTGCTCGCCGAGGACAACGCCCTCAACGCCCTCATCGTGACCCAGATCCTCGAACGGGCCGGGTGCACGGTCATCGTCGCCCGAAGCGGCCGAGAGGCCATCGCGCAGCTCCCGCAGGTCCACGTCGATCTCGTCCTGATGGACATGCACATGCCCGAAGTCGACGGCCCCACCGCGACGGCCCGCCTGCGCAGCCAGGGCTACACCCTGCCGATCCTGGGGCTGACCGCGTCGGTCACGCCAGACGAGCGCCGACAGTGCATCACCGCCGGAATGGACCATGTGCTCACCAAGCCCATCCGGAAGGCGGCCTTGCTCATCGCGATCCGCGAGCACCTGAAGGCTGAGACGTCCCCGCCGTCCGGGTACGCTGCCGTCCATTGAGCCCCTCACCCGGGCGCTTCGTTTTGCGCCGCGCTCAGTAGAAGTCGACGTGGTTGGGGGAGAAGCCAAAGGTCAGCGGCGAGCCGTCTTTCTCAGCGCAGGTCGCCAGGTCAAAGATGCGGAGCTTCGGCGAGCCCCCCAAAAAGCCATGCGCAGCGGTGATCCAGACTTCGCCGCGATCGTTGCGCTTGATGTCGGTCAGCTCGTCCTGCGTCTCCTCGATGAGCGTCTGGGTGCCGCTATCCAGGTCGAGGCAGTGGATGCCATATCGAGAGTCCTCAAAGGGCGACCGCGACCGATACGAGATGGCGATGCCCGCTGCGCCCTCCGCAGCGATCCCGACGATGTCGCTGTCGACGTCCTCCCCTCCGGATGTGTCGAGGAGCTGCTCGACGGTGTCGGCTACAGGATCGACCACATAGATGCCGGCGGTGTCCGTCCCATACGCCGCGGAGCCGACGAGGATCTTGTCTTCGCCGATCCATGGAGCGATCACGATCTCGCCGCCGACGAACCAGCTGTCAGTGACATCGCGCTCCTTGCAGTCAATTTCGGCCACAACGCTGCCTTCGGATCGAAACGTGTCCTGGTTCAGCCGCTGGAGGCCCACATAGAGCGTGTCCCCGAAGCGAACGACCGAGGCGGGCTCGGGACCGTTTGAGTCGGTATCGTTGAATTCGCTGAGGTCTGTGGTGCCCCGAAAGTCGCCGTCCCCCAGCTCATAGCTGTAGAGCGACTTGGAGGCGTACAGGACCGCGAACACCTCTCCGGCGCAGACCTCAGCGTGAATGGGGTCAGAGTCCTCTCCCGTAGAGATCTCCCACTCCGGGGCGTCCCACTCACCGGGAAGGTACGCACTCAGGGTGTCTGTGCCCTGCCGACCGAGCGTAAACACCCATCCCCGGCTGGCCGAGACCACGTTATCATCGGCGGTGACGAGCAGGTTGTCATCGAGGGTCAGATCATCGAGATCGACCGTCGCGAACGATCCGCTCACACCATCGAGCGAGGTCGTCGCCACAACCGCGAAGGTCTGTGGCGGATCCGCATCGGTGTCCGTATCAGTATCGGTGTCCGTATCGGTGTCGGTGTCGGTGTCGGTGTCGGTGTCGGTGTCGGTGTCGGCTTCGTTCTGGGTGTCTTCGGTCGCTGGTGAGCAGGCGACGAGCAGGCCTGCGAGGGACAGCAGGGAGAGGGGATCAATCATCTTCACGGTTGTGTCTCCGGTGCAGCGCCTGGGTTGTTGTTTCACCGTTGTGCGGACACGATGAAACGGACACCATCAGAAGGTCAGGGTTACGTAGCCATGCGCCACCGTCAACAAAACTCATCATCGCGTCTGAATTCGCGGCCGCGCCAGACGGACACCAACCGCACGGAAGCGCCACCATGAGCACGACTGATCTCACCCCTGCTGCGCTCGATCTGCTGTGTTCGTCGCTGATCTGCGACGCGTTGAACAACCTCATCGCCGTCGACGCGGCCCGATACACCCAGGCGCGAGAGCTTGCGGCGGCGGCGGGGTTGTCGTGGTCATCGTTGCTGTGGCTGCTGTGGTTCACCCATGGCGAGCGCCTGCTGTTCCGCCCGAGCGTCTGGTTTCAGGTGCTCGCCCCGGACGACTGGGCCCGGCAGAGCGTCTGGTTCGCCTGCGACTGCGCGGAGCGGGTGCTGCCGCTGTTCACTCAGGAGAGCATCCGCGATGCTCGCCCCTACCAGGCGATCCAGGCAGCACGTCAATTCATAGAGGGCGAGATCAGCGAACATCAGCTCTATGAAGCGCGCGCGGCGGCCCAGGACGCCAGCCGGACGGTGAGCGGCCCGGCCAGCCTCGCCGCCGAAGCCGCGGCCCAGTCAGCGGCGAGGCATGTCGTCGCCTGTGCCGCCTGGGCCGCGCGATACGCTGCGCAGGCCGCGGACGCCAACGGGGCGAACGAGCGCGAAGCGCAGTGGAGCGCGATCATCGATCGCCTCTGCGACGATGGCTCTGCTCACGTTATCGCCCCTCCACACGCCCACGCAGGAGAGCGACCATGAGCGATCGCAGCGAAGCGCACCGCGAAGAGATGAAGAAGCTGAAGGCCGAGCAGGACGCCAAGGTTCGGAGCAAGACCGAGCGACGGGGCGTCTTGATCGTCAACACCGGCCATGGAAAGGGCAAGTCCACCGCGGGGTTCGGCGTTGCGATCCGGGCCGCAGGCCACGGCCAGAAGGTCGGGCTGGTGCAATTCATCAAGGGCACCTGGAAGACCGGCGAGCAAGCCGCCCTCAAGCGGTTCCCTGAGATCACCCACGTCGTCAGCGGCGACGGCTTCACCTGGAACACCCAGGACCGGGACCAGGACATCGCCTCTGCCAGGCGGGGCTGGAAGATCGCCGAAGAGATGATGTTGGACGAAAGCTATGACGTCGTCATCCTCGATGAGCTGAACATCGCCCTGCGCTACGACTACCTGCACATCGAAGACATCGTCGACTTCCTGAGAGACCGGCGCCGACCAGAGCTGAGCGTCGTCGTCACCGGCCGCGACGCCAAGCCTGAACTCATCGAGATCGCCGACACCGTCACCGAGATGGTCAAGGTCAAGCACGCCTTCGACGCCGGCGTCAAGGCGCGAAAGGGCGTCGACTTCTGAGAACCGCTCACACGCGCAGACAGGCCAGAAACCCCGTCCGGAGAGCGTCCGCGTCAAGTGCCCGCCCGATGAACACCACCTGATTTCGCCGCGGCGCGTCCCCCCATGGACCCGCCGGCCGAACCTCAACGACGGTTCGAACGCCGTGGAACACGAACTGTCGCGGCTGCCCCTTGACCGCGAGGACCCCCTTCATCCGAAGCAGATCCTCCTGACGAACCAGCTGACCCAGCCAGTCATCGAGCGCCTGCACGTCCACCTCACCGACCACCTCCACCGACACCGAGCCGATGTCTTCTTCATGATGATGATCGTGGTGATGATCGTGGTGATGGTTGTGGGCTGTCGGATCCGCGATGGAGGGTCCGAGTCGGCGTTTTTCAAGGTTGAGCACGTCTTGCAGATCGACCTGAGCGTGTTCGGTCTGTTGTATCTGTGCCAGCGGATTGATTCGTCGCAGGCGCTTCTCCACCGTGCCCACTGTTTCTGGTGTTTGTTTGTCGGTGTGGTTGATCAGCAGCAGGTCGGCGCATGCGATCTGCTCGGCGCATGCCCTGACCTCTGTCAGTGACTGTGCGATGTGCCGGGCGTCCACCACGGTGACAGCGCCATTGAGCGAGAAGGACATGCGAACGGCCGCGGTCTCAAAGACCTGGAGGACCGGCGCCGGATCAGCCAGGCCAGAGGCTTCGATGAGGACATGATCGAATTGTTCACGCCGCTCAGCGAGCCGCAGCAGGGTCGCGATCAGGTCATCACGCACGACACAGCACAGGCAGCCGTCGCTCAGCGCCACCACCGTATCCTCTGAAGCGCCGACCAGTGCACTATCCACGTTGAGATCACCGAATTCGTTTTCGATGATGACGAACCGCAGCCCCGCCCGAGATTGGAGGAGATGGTTGAGCAGGGTGGTCTTCCCAGATCCGAGGAATCCGGTGATGAGGGTCACGGGAGTGGGTTTCGCATTTTTTGTTGGTTTCATCGGCAATATTCCACTTGAGCCGCCCGAGACTGGCGGATGCTCACGATGTGGCTGGTGACCAGCGTCACCCCCCCGAGGACCGCGAGGGCGACGCTGCCTTCATGTAGTGCAAGCGCCTCACCCAGCCGACCGGCGAGCAGCAACAGCAATCCCCCGCCGAACCCGGCCAGCACCCACCCGCTGCGGTGGATCCGATACCCCAGCGCCGCCGCGACGACGGCGAAGCTTACGGCCAGGGTGAAAAATCCCCACTCGAACGCCTCATGTCTGAGGAACTCGACACCGAGCACCGTGATCAGAGCGGGCGCCAGCGCGAGCAGCAGACAATGCGCCGCGCACGTCGCGCTCGCCACGCTGCCCAGACGATCCATCCACTCAGAAGTCATGCGTTTTCCCCATCTCCGGAGAGCAGGGACCCCATGGTCTCCCGCGATCCATATGATGGATGTTCGGCAGTGGACCGGTCATCCTTCCTCCTTTCGTCACCAGATGGGTTGTCTTCACGCACTATCGCAATCTGATTGCAATAACGCCCATTCCTTATCAGACTACCCCGTCGCGCCGTGTCCCCGTAGAGCCCTGTCCTGAGGAGCGCCGGTTGTGGACCTGGGATGAACTCGAAACCGAACGCTCCTCTGATGATCTCCGGTCCCGGATCCGATCCCCGAGTCACGAGCTTGGAACGAGACGGTGAGGGGGGTCAGATGCTGTTGGCGTTGTCGGTGTGGCTTGGTGTGGCGCATGCAGAAGACGCAGAGGAGACGTCAGGGTCCTCTGCGACGCTCGATGTAGACTTCACGAGCGCCGAGATGCTGGGCGACACCAAGGCGCGGAAGCTGAAGTGGCTCAAGCCCAAGCGGCACTGGCTGCCGCAGAACCCCTATGCCCACACGGACTTCTCGGCGTACACCCTGGAGACTGGCGAAGTCGAGGTGGGGTTGATGAACATCCGGGCGGGGATCCTGCCGAACATCCAGGTGGGCACCGCGCCGCTGCTCAACGTGGCGGGCGTCTACAACGGCTCGCTGAAGCTCCAGGCCATCCACGGCGAGCGCATCGACCTGTCTGGTCAGGCCACCCACTACCGCCACACCGGCGGCTTGCAGGGGCAGTACACGGTGGCGGGGCTGACGACCTCGGTGCGGATCCTGGAGCCCTGGTCGATCCACCTGACCGGCAGCTACCTGTCGGCGCGGGTCAGCGGCCTGCCCGACGTCGACGGCCTCATCGGTCAGGCTGTCTCCCAATACACCGGCTACGACCTGCAGGCGTGGCGGGACGAGGCGGTCGCGCAGGGCCTGGCGCTGTCTCTGGACGCCGAGGCGGTCACGGCCAAAGTGGCGACGGACATCCGCCTCAACCGCAGAGACAGCCTGATCATCCAGGCGCAGGCCGTCCTCTGGGGGAGCGCCGACGCGCAGGCTGCGGCCGGCGAGCTGGATCTGCCGCCGGTGTTGGGCATCCCAGACACAGTCGACTTCGATGAGGCCGGCATGGTCCCGCTGTCACAGGCCTATATGGCGAGCGCGTCCTGGCAGTGGAGCTGGAAGCGCGCCTATTTGCGTGTCGGCGCGGGGGTCTCTTCGGTCCAGGGCGCATGGTTCGTCCAGTCCACCGAGCTGGCCTGGCGCTTCGGCGGAGAGACCCGCCGGCACGAGCGCCAGCTGCGGACCGCGTGGCGAAAGAACAAGCGCAAGCTGCGCCGCGGCGCCGACGCCACCCAGTCCAGCGGGCAGGCCGACGCCACGGTCCCCGACAGCGCGCAGCCGTTGTGAGGGTTCAGGGCGCCTGTGCTTCCGGCGGATGGGCCAGCTCGGATCGGAGCTGGATCATCCGCCGCTGCTGATCGGCGATCTTCTCCAGCAGGACGGCGCCTGCGCGTACACGAAGCGCCTGAAAATCATCCTCTAAGGCCTTCTCCAGTCCAGGGCGGAACCACTCCGCCCACTCGTCGGGCTGCCTGGCGAGGAGCGCGCGCTCCCGATTGATCTGGTCCATCCGATAGATCGCACCAGACAGCCGAACGTCGCGCAGGGCCTCGATGAAGAACGACGGCGGCATCGGCGTCTCCTCGCTGGCGTCCGCCCCCTCAAACCACAGCGTCCACAGCCCGGCGGGGAAGACGGTGTACCGGTCGACGAGATCCTGCATGGCGTCGAGCTGTTGACGCCACTGCTGTGCGATCGCGTCGCTGCGATCGTCATCCTTCTGAAGGACCGCCTGTAGCAGCGCCGCCTCAGGGAGCGGGTTGCGCACAAGGCGTTCGAGCGCCGCGTCGGTCTTTCCAGCGACGGCGAGGGCCCAGGCGGCTTCGAGCCGGGCGCGGTCCGTACGGGCGCCGTCGGGCACGGAGTCATAGATCGCCGCCGCCGCTTCGTATTGATGGGCGGCGTAGTATAGCCGCCCGAGGTTGAGGCGCGCGAGGTCCTGCACCAACCGCAGATCCACCCGAGCGAGGCGGCTGCCCCGAACCTTCAGCGACAGCAGCCGAAGGATCCGATCGCGTGCCGCTTCTGGGCGTTCCTCCAGGATCGCGCGCTGAAGCTGTGCGGCGGGGTGGCGCACAGAGGCCGTGTCGACCTGCTCCAGGAGGTCCCGGGCCGCGTCGAGGTCGCCCTGACGGCGCATCCCCTGGGCCCGTAGAAACAACCAGTCGCCGCGGGTGACGTCGGGAAAATCGCGGACCGGCAGCTCTACCGCGAGCGCGATGAGCGGCTCGTCATCACCGACCAGCACCGCAGAGCGCACCAGGGCATCGAGGACATCGGGCCGCCACGGCGAGTCGCGCCGGGCGGCGACCAGATACAACCGGTGAGCCGCATGCAGCAGCCCGATGCGTTCCAAACATCGGCCAATGTAATAGTCGATCTCTGCCTTTTGCGACGATGGCGCCTTCATCCGCAGCGCCAGAAGCTCCAACGAGGTGGCCCGGGGCATCCGACGGATCGCGACCGCGTTGGCCGCGGCCAGCGCCGCGGCGCCTGCATCTTCCACGTGGGGATTTGGGATATCGTCGTCTGGGATATCGTCTGGGATATCGTCTGGGACGTCCTCATTGGGGGTGGCCGCTGAGACCCCGATGAACATGGCGCAGACGAGCGGTAGGGTGCTCCACATCGCTGACCAACGTAGCCTGCCGGCCGGCAGACTGCGCGATACACTTCGACCGTGGGTTTGATTCAACGACTTCAGAACCGACTGATTCGACGTCTCCGGGGCGGGGTTCGGATCTGGCACCACCCGGACTACCGGCTGCCGATCACTTCGCTGATGGCGCGGACGAACATCCAGCCGCGGCGGGCAGACCTCGCGCTGTGGCACATGCTCGATGAGAAGGCGGTCCAACCCCGGGATGTGTATCTGCCTGCGCTGGCGGCCTGGGAAGACCTCGCCCGGGTGCACCCGGTCGCCTTCTTGGAGACGCTCCATGATGCCCAGGTGCTCGCCCGGATTTTCGCGGTCGAGGCCTGGGACATCCCCGTCGAGCAGGTGCTTCGGACCATCCGCCTGGCGGTGGGGGGGACCATCGCGGCGACCCGAATGGCCCTCCGGGCGGAAGCGCCGACCCTGAACCTGCTGGGCGGCTTCCACCACGCCGGGGAATCCTCGGCGGGGGGGTTCTGCGCGGTCAATGACATCGCCGTCGCCCTCCGCGCCGCCCAGAGCGCCGGCTTCAATGGGACGGTCGCGATCTTCGACCTCGACGCCCACCCGCCGGATGGGATCGCCGACATCCTCGCCGATGAGGTCTGGATCGGCTCGCTGTCCGGAGCGGACTGGGGCGACCTCCCCGAATCCGTCGATGAGACCGTCCTGCCCGCAGGCGCAGGCGATGACGTCTATCTCGAAGCCCTCGACGCCCTGCTGGCCCGGGCGCCCGACGCGGACCTGGTCTTCATCATCGCTGGCGGGGATCCGCTCGAGCACGATAAGCTCGGCCCCCTCAAGATCACCGAAGCGGGGCTGCTTGAGCGGGACGCGCGGGTGCTCCGCCACATCCAACGCACCCCGAGCGTCTGGCTGCCGGGGGGCGGCTATGGCAGCGGCTCCTGGCGGCCGCTGGCGGCGACCGGGCTGCTGCTGGCGGTCCGGCGCCGGGCGCCCATCCCCCCAGGCATCGACCCGCTCCAGGATCGGTTTGAGACCCTGTCCGCGACGCTGGGTCGCCACGATCTCAGCAACCCCGACGACTGGATCACCGAAGAAGACCTCGGCGCCCTGATGGGGGCGCCGACCAACCGGGATCCCCGACTGATGGGATATTACACCCGACAGGGCATCGAGCTGGCGTTCTACCGCTTCGACCTGCTCAGCCAGATCCAGCGGCTGGGCTACACCGACATCGACATCGACATCGACCGGCCGCCGCTGGGGGAGCGGCTGCGGGTCACGGGGAAAGGCCACGGCCAGCGACACCTCATCATGGAGACCATCCTGGAGAAGCGCGCCCTGGAGACCGATCCGGATGTCGGGCAGGTCCTGTTCATTCACTGGCTGACCTTGCGACACCCGCTGGCCATCTTCAACGCCGCCCGACCCAAGCTGCCCGGCCAGGACGCGCCCGGGCTGGGCATGGCCCGCGAAGCCGGTGAGATGATGCGCCGGATGGCCGAGCGGCTCAACCTGCCCGCCGTCGCCCTGCGACCAGCCCACTATCACGTCGCCTATGCCTCCCGGTACCGGTTCGAATTCGCAAACCCCGAACGGCAGGGACGCTTCGAAGCCATGCGCCGCGACTTCAAGGGCTCATCGCTGATGGACGCCACCACCGCCGTCGACGAAGGACGCATCCACCTCAACGGCGAACCCTACGCCTGGGAAGCCGACGAGATGGTGCAGTGGGTCGTCGAAGAGCCCCCGGTGAGCAACGATCGCGCCGAACGCGCCGAACGCATCGCCGCCGAACGCGACCGATCCCGGTTTACGATTCGTCCCCGCTGATCTCGCCGCTGAGCTCGCCGCTGAGCTCGCTGTCCCACCCCTCCAGCACGCTCATCGTCGTCAACACTGCGCTCTTCTCAGCGCCCTCATCGGCTTGCGGGTGGCTGTTGAGCAGGTTGTGCAGCCGCGCGTTCCCCCGAAGCAGCTGCTGGTTGAGGCTCGACAACAGCAGCCGACGGAAGGCCGTCCCCGACGGCCCCGTATCCGCCAGAAACCGCTCATAGTCCCGCTCGCGGAGCGCACCGATGTACGCGTCCTCACAGACCACACAGGTCGCCGAGCGGGGCGCCCCATCAATGAGCGACATATGCCCGATGAGCGACGGCGCGTTGATGGTCAACAAATCCTGGTCGTCACGACGGACCATGACCCGGCCCGAGACCAGAAAGAACAGGCTGCCGCCGACCTCGCCCTCTCGGCAGATCACATAGCGCACCGGGCGGAGACGGAAGTCACAGGCGTCGATCACCTCCATCAAGGGGCTGGCCTGCGCGCCGACGAAGGGATGGGCCGTCAGCAGGCGGCTGACCGCTTCAAAAATCTGAGTGGCGTCCATCATCGGGTCTCCAGGACCGCGCGCAGCCGCGCGCGCAGCGGGCGGGGATCCGAGGCGTCCCCGAGGGCGTGCTTGAGGTTGGCGTTCGAGCGGCGGATGCGTCGAGCGATGGTCAGCATCAGGTGCCGCTCGATCGCGATCACCGCAGGATTGTCTGCCGCACTCAGCAGCAACGCCGGGCTCAGCTCCAGACAGACCACATCGCTCTGGGCGATCACCGTGGCGCCCCGCTGGCCGCCCAGGTTCAACAACGCCGTCTCACCAGTCACTTCACCCGGGTGAACCTCACCAACCTGCCGGTGGCCGTCGCCTTCCGGGAGCTGGACGCTCACGTCTCCAGAGACCACCAACAGCGCCGTCTCTGCGCGCTCGCCGA
>JBCBLB010000368.1:0-9717 GCA_038520555.1 Myxococcota bacterium
ACACCCCATGAGTAAGGGTGACGTAGGCGGCTGGTGATGATGAGGTAAGCGGTGATGTCCGTTCGGTGAATAAAAATCATCGGGAAGCGTCAATGAACATCACCAGCGTTGGGGGGAGCACATGTTCAACACTCGACAGATGCAAAGGCTGCTTTTGAGCACTGCTGTGGTCGGTCTGTTCGGCTGTGATGCCCCCCAGTACAACGACGTCTTCACACCCGAAGGCGACATCGAGCGGGTCGTGGTTCGCTCGGATTCTGGCGATATTGAGCTGGTCTCTGGCACACATGTCCGTGTCGAGCGGACCATCCAGGCCCGCGATGGCGCGCTCGATATGTCGCAGACCATCCACGAAGACCCGGGTGGCCTCCGCACCCTCTTTTTGGACGCTCGCTGTGCTGCGGTCCTGACCTGCTCGGTGGATCAGAAAATCATCATTCCGGACGGGGTCGGCGTCGACATCGTTCTGGACAACGGCGACGTCTGGGCGACGGGGATCCATCAGCTGTCGGTGCAGCTCAACCGTGGCGCGGTGGACGCAGACATTCGGGGACCGCTCAAGGTTCAGGTCGGTGATGGGTCCGTTCAAGCCGATCTGCCCCTCAACACTGCAGCCACCATCGCGGTGGGGCAGGGGGACATCGATCTGAACATCCCTCCGGGCCCCTGGAAGCTGATGGCGCAGGCCCTGGCGCTCAACATCGGAGATGGCATTCAGGATGTCGACGCATCCGATGGGCAGCTTGAACTCATCGCCCCCGCTGGCGCGGTTCACCTCCGAACGGCCGCAGCGCTCGCCGACAGCGCCGCCGAGTAGGTGCGGCCCGGGGCGCCGCGAACAACACGGACACCCTGGAGGATGATACCCTACCTCCACGTTGTGGAGGACTCCCTGTGATGATGCTCGCTCTGCTGTGCTCTGTCGGTATGGCCGGCACCTTTGAGGTGACGCTCGACGCCGCCCGGGACGCTATGCTCGAAGACGACCTCAAGCTGGCCGCCGGCTACATCCGCGCCGCTGAGCTGTACGCCCCGCAAGCGCCAACGCCCATCCCCTCCGATGAGCTGGGACGTATCTGGTTGTATCGCGGGATGATCCTTTATAAACAGAACGCCGATGACGCACAGGAGGCCATGAGCCAGTGGCGTCAGGCGCTCGCCATCAACACCGATCTGGAGTGGGATCGACAGGCCCTCGAGAACAATGACGCCCGCGGCCTGTTTGAAGCCTTACGCCGTGAGGTCAGGGATCGCCCCAAGGTGGATCCAAAAGCCCCTGAGAAGATCGGCGCCGCCAACCTCTTCGTGGATGGAAACGATCTCAGCGATGAGCCCGTCATCATCGAGGGTGTTCACCTCGCCCAGGTGGAATGCCCCGATGAGCAGGGGACTTTCGGGGAATGGACCGAATTCGAAAAGCCCGCCAGATGGCTGCAACTGTGCCCGGAGGGCGTCGACACATCGGTCGTCGTTGAGGAGGAGGAGCCTGAAGATGAATTTGCCGACTTCGGGCCCGTTTTCGGCTCAGGACCCGGGGAAGTCGACAACACCGTTTATGAACCACTTTCGCCCGTTGATCCCATCTCTCGGAAGAAGGTCAACGTCCCTCTGCTCGCGTCAGCCGGCGCAGCTGCCGTCGTCGCCGGGGGGATGTACCTCGCCGCCTTGAGCAGCCGAAACCAGTACGACGACCTCAACAATACAAACGCACAGACCATTCAGGACCTGGAAGACCTCCGAAGCCAGACAAACAATCGCGTCTACATCTCCGCTGGTGCCGGTGTCGTCGCAGTCGGCCTCTACACGGCAGCGTTCATCAACTTCTGACGCGCCGAAACCAACAACAGCTCCTTTGTGTTTTTATCACTCCAATCCAATTATTTTACATAATTCCATTCTCAATTCATTTCTTCAGTACCCATCTGGAATTTGGCGTCATATATTTTACATAATGCCTAAGTTGATTTCGAACTGAATATCGATCTTTTTGGACAAGACTTGAGGGGTAGTGGTGTGGGTTAAGAGAGACGACATGGAATTCGTACTGGAATTTGAGCGTCCGATAATCGAGCTTCAAAAGCGTATCGCCAAGCTTCGCGAGATTGAGTTGAGCAGCGGTGCGGACTTGAGTTCAGCGATAGATCAGCTTCAGCAGCAGTCACTTCGTCTTCAGGAGCAGATATTCAGCGCCTTGACGCCTTGGCAGCATGTGTTGTTGTCCCGTCATCCATCGCGTCCGTATACGCTTGACGTGATCAGCGGCCTGTTCACGGACTGGACGGAGCTTCACGGGGATCGTTCGGGTCATGACGATCATGCGATCGTGTGTGGTCTTGCGCGATTCGGCGAGACGCCCGTCGCGGTGATTGGTCATCAAAAGGGACGAAACACGAAGGAGAACTTGTACCGCAACTTTGGGATGCCCCGTCCTGAGGGATACCGTAAGGCGCTCCGGGTGATGGATCTCGCGAACCGTTTTGGTCGTCCGATCCTGACGTTCATCGACACCCCTGGAGCGTTCCCCGGCCTTGACGCAGAGGAGCGTGGCCAGGCGGAAGCGATCGCGCGGAACATATTAGAGATGGCGACTTATACGGTGCCCGTGATCTGCTGTGTTCTCGGTGAGGGGGGAAGCGGTGGAGCGCTTGCGGTTGGTGTTGGGAACCGGGTGTTGATGATGGAGAATTCGGTGTATTCGGTGATATCCCCTGAGGGGTGTGCAGCGATCCTGTGGCGCGATCGAGCAGAGGGTCCGACGGCAGCAGAGGCGCTCCGGATAACGGCTCGAGACTGTCTCCAGAACGGCATCATCGATGAGGTCATCGCGGAGCCACCAGGCGGAGCGCACCGGGATCGGGAAGGCGCGGTCATGCGTATCGGTGCGATGCTTCGAAAGCATCTCGATGATCTTCAGCAGCTTAGCGGTGAAGAGCTGCGAGCAGATCGGTACCGACGCTTCCGTGAGATCGGCTCCTTTACCGTAGCGGGGGTGTCTCCGTTGCAGCTCTCCACAAAGAAGGCAGAAGGGCGGCCGTGACGACGCGCCGTGAGTCGGTTTTGGGAGCGCGTCCCCTTGTGGGAGCGCTCTACCCACCTGGAGACAAGTCGATCTCTCACCGGGCGTTGATTTTCAACGCGGTCGCAGAAGGCGAGGCGTTGGTGCGGGGTCTTCTCGACAGCGCCGATGTCGATTCGACGAAGCGCTGCCTTCGCGGCCTTGGCGTCCAGATAGAGGAGGTTGGCCTTGGCGAAGTGATCGTCTACGGTCGTGGTTGGAGCCTCGACGAGCCCGCGGCGGTTCTCGACTGTGGGAACTCGGGCACGACGATGCGCTTGTTGGGCGGTCTCCTCGCCGGGCAGCCGATGCATGTGGTTTTGACGGGGGGTGGTTCGCTTTGCAAGCGGCCGATGGGTCGGATCGTCGAGCCGCTCCGCAAGATGGGCGCGCGGATCGACGGCCGTGTTGGGGGGGAGCTGGCGCCGCTGTCGATACGTGGCGGCGCGCTCCGGAACATCGACTATCGCTGTCCCATCTCCAGCGGGCAGGTCAAGACCGCGATGCTTCTGGCTGGTTTACAGGGGCAGGGGGAGCTGGTCCACCATGAGCCACGTGTTTCCCGCGATCATTCGGAGCGAATGCTGAGCGCGATGGGGGTCGCCGTCCGTTGTTTTGACCGGTTTGTCGCCGTCCAGGGGGGGAGCCGCCTTCATGCGATGGACATGGATGTGCCTGGAGATTTCTCGTCGTCGATGTTTTTTTTGGTCGGAGCGAGCGTGATCGGTGGTTCTCAGCTGACGCTTCGGAGCGTGGGCCTGAACCCGACCCGTACCGGTGGGCTCGACGTGCTCCGTAAGATGGGCGCGCGGATTGAGGTGAGCGATTCCCAGGTGGTCTGTGGGGAGCCGCGGGGTGATTTGCATGTCCAGTACACCCCGCTCACCGGGGTCGACATCGGTGGGGATGATATCCCCCGGCTCATCGATGAGATTCCGATCCTCGCGATCGCCGCGGCCTGTGCTCGGGGAGAGACCACCATCCGAGACGCCAGCGAGCTTCGGGTCCAGGGGACCGATCGGATCGCGGCCACGGTGAAGATGCTCCGCTGCCTTGGTGTTGAAGTGGAGGAGCGGCCAGATGGGATGGTCATCGATGGTCGTGGTGGGGCGCTTGAGCCCACAGAGATCGACTCTTTCGGCGATCATCGTATCGCGATGGCTGGTGCGATCGGGTTGGCCGCGACCTATGGCGACCGCCGCGGATATGTGACCCGGGCAGACGCGGTGTCGGTCTCGTTTCCGGACTTCTTCCCGCTGTTGTTTGCCCTCCAGACCGAGCATGAGCGGCTGAACACCCTCACCTGAGCCGTTATAGGCGGAAGCGGTTGATGTTGTGGAGGAAGAGAAGGCCATGCCGATCCAGATCGCCATCGACGGTCCGGCGTCCTCGGGGAAGGGGACCGTGGCGCGCCTGGTGGCTCGAAAGCTGGGCTATGCCTATATTGATACCGGCTCGATGTACCGCTCCGTCGCGTTGTTTTCTCGTCGGGCAAGGGTCGAATGGGATGACGGTGAGCGCCTCGGCGCGCTGGCGGATGTCCTTCGGTTCCGGTTCCCCTGGGACGGGGAAAGGCTTCGGGTCATCGTCAACGATGAAGATGTGACGGAAGCGCTTCGACAGGAGGAGATCGGGCAGGGCGCCTCAAAGGTGTCGGTGTTTCCTGCAGTGCGGGGCGCGCTGCTTTCGCTTCAGCGTGGTCTGGCGTCGCTGGGCGGGGTGGTGATGGAAGGGCGGGACATTGGCACGGTGGTGCTGCCCGATGCGGAATTGAAGGTGTTTCTGGATGCGACTGTGCAAGCGCGGGCAGCGCGCCGGACAGAGGAGCTTCAGCGGAGAGGGGTGTGTGTGTCTCGAGACGCGGTGGAGGCAGAGCTTCGGACACGGGACGCGCGGGATCGGGGGCGCTCGGTCGCGCCGCTCAGACAGGCAACGGATGCTCGATACCTTGATACGACGTCGATGAGTGCGGAACAAGCTGCGGATCAAATCGTGGAATGGGCGCGGTCACTGGACGCGATGGGCTTGACGGGGGACGATGGATCGGGTAAAGCGCGGTAGGCGTCCTTAGTCAACGAAGTCGACGCCCCGTTCACACACATCACGAATCGCGACCGCGAAGGGAACGCGGCGCGCGGGACAGCGGCAGGATGGTCTGTCAGCTGACCTTCTATCACCTTCCCATTGCCATCTGATTGTGACTGTCAGACCTGTGGATCTGATGGTCATGGAGAATAACAAGACCCATATGCCCCAGAACATCAACCTCGACGCGAACCCTGCAGAGATCTCATCCGAAGACTTCTCGTCTTTCTTCGACAACTACCTCAACCAGCGCGATATTCGCGAGCAGTCTGTCGTCAAAGGCACCGTCATCGGCATCGAAGGCGACTGGGTGACCGTCGACGTCGGCTACAAGGCCGAAGGTCAGATCTCACGCAGCCAGTTTATCGACGAAGACGGGAACCTGACCATTGAAGTCGGCGATGTCGTCGACGTGTACCTGGACACGATGCACGAAGACGAAGGACAGCTGATCCTCTCGAAGGAGAAGGCTGACCAGATGAAGGCCTGGGAGGAGATCTCCCGGGCATACGAGTCCAACGAGGTCGTCAACGGCACCATCACCCAGCGGGTGAAGGGTGGCCTGTCGGTCGACATCGGCGTGAAGGCGTTCTTGCCCGGCTCCCAGGTCGACCTCCGGCCGGTCAAAAACCTTGAGAAGCTCATCGGCGAAGCGTTTGACTTCAAGATCATCAAGTTCAACCGCCGCCGGGGCAACATCGTCTTGAGCCGCCGTGTGCTGCTCGAAGAGGAGCGCCAGATCAAGCGTCAGGAGACGCTGGAGAAGCTGACGGTCGGCGCGATCATGACCGGGGTGGTCAAGAACATCACCGACTACGGTGCGTTCATCGATCTTGGCGGGATCGACGGCCTCCTTCACATCACGGATATGACCTACGGCCGGATCAACCACCCCTCGGAGATGGTCGAGGTTGGCCAGTCCCTTGAGGTGAAGATCCTCAAGTACGATGCGGACAGCCAGCGGGTCAGCCTGGGCTACAAGCAGATCCGGCCCGATCCGTGGGAAGAGGTGGAGTACAAGTACCCTGTCGGCGCGATCGTCCGCGGCAAGGTCGTCAGCATGCCCGACTATGGGGTGTTCGTCGAGCTGGAGGATGGCATTGAGGGGCTGGTCCACATCTCCGAGATGACCTGGAACAAGCGGGTCAAGCACCCCAGCAAGCTCGTCAACGTCGGCGACATCGTCGAGGCGAAGGTGCTGGGTGTCGACGTCGAGAACAAGCGCATCAGCCTGGGCATGCGCCAGCTTGAGGAGAACCCCTGGGACATCGTGGAAGAGGAGTACCCGATCGGCGCGATCGTCCGGGGCAAGGTCCGCAACCTCACCGACTTCGGCATCTTCGTCGGCGTCCAGGAGGGCATCGACGGCCTGGTTCACATCTCGGACCTGTCGTGGTCGCAGCGGATCAAGCACCCCTCTGAGCTGTACCAGAAAGGCGATGAGGTCGAGGCGCGCGTCCTGAACATCGATCGGGAGAACGAGCGGTTCTCGTTGGGCATCAAGCAGCTCACCGATGACCCCTGGCTGTCGGTGCAGAGCCGCTACTTCCTCGGCCAGCTCATCAAGGGCAAGGTCGTCAGCCACACCGACTTCGGCATCTTCGTGGAGATCGAGCACGGTGTGGAGGGGCTGGTTCATATGAGCGAGCTGGCCAACGACGAGAACTGGGAAGAGCACTACCCGCTCAACGAGGAACTCAACGTGGAGATCCGGCGCATCGACCCCATCGACCGCAAGATCTCCCTGTCTGAGCGCGGCGCCAGCGAGCGCGGCACCGAGCAGGGCAGCGTGGAAGACTATATGGCGCGCCAGGGCGAGAGCTCGGCACGTCTGGGCGACGTCATGGGCGATTTGTCCAAGAAGCTCAGCCGCTGAGAAGCGCACCGTCAGGGTGGCTTTTGCCCGTCGCATTTGCGACGGGTGACTTTTTTGTTGACCCGACAAGCCCCAGAGTTGGCAGCGTCAGCTAAAAGCCAGTACAATCGGCAACCGTCGAAGTCTTCCCTCTCATTGGAGATCACGCATGAGCACCTTGCGGATCGTTCTACTCATCACGTTTCTTGTGATCGCCTCGCTCGCTGGCTTGTTCACCTGGCAGAACCTGCCCCGGATCAGCATGCTGTCCTTCCATCTCGGCTTCGCAGGAATTGAAACCGCCAAGCCGGCCCCCGTGGTTGTCTATATGTGGATCTCATTCGCCACAGGGTTCGTCATCGCCTGGATTCGGGGGGTCATCCGAACCTTTCAGGTCTCCCGAGAGCGGGACAAGTACCGGGCACAAGCGGCACGCGCGAACCTGAAGATCAACAACTGAGCCCGCGTTCACTGGGGCCGTCGACGCCGTTGAGACAGGATACAGTGACGGGGTCATGATGATCTCTGTCTTGTTCTTCTCTCTGGCCTGCTCCTCCAATGAGCCAGGCCGTCCCCAATCGAAGCCGGTTGCAGCGAAGCCGGCAGCGGCCGGGCCGGAGACCGCGCAGGTCACCTTCGGTGCCGGCAGCAACCCTGAAGAAGGGTATGTCGAAGACGCAGAAATGCTCGCCGTGTTTCCAGAGCTGACGGCGCTGCCTGATCTGGCCCGTTCTGCCGTCATTGGAAGCGTGAACCTCGTCCCGGCGCCGTGTGAGCCCTGCTGGGACGATGAGACCACGCTCGGCGCCTGCGCAGTGCAGCAGCTTCAAGGATGCGAGAACATCGCCACCCTTGTCCGCCGCGCGATCGGTATCGGGGAAGCGCTCAAGGATCCCACCGTCGAGTATCGCCGCATCATCGAAGCGCTCAGCTATGCGGATGTCTGGATTCCCGACGACACCGCAGTCCATACACCAGCAGTGGTTGATGTAGAGGTCTGGATCGATCCAGACGATCCGGGAGCTGCGAAGACGCTGGATCGGATCGCAGAGCTGCGCGCTGCGGAGACGCCGGCGGTCATGTTCCATATCCGCGCGTTTGGAGAAGGGGATGCGGCGAAGACGCTTGCTGGGGCAGCGGATAAAGACGCCTGGCTTCGGGGATATGTGAGCGGGAAGGACGCAGGCGGTGTGGCAGGTTCACTTGACCTGGATGTCATCCGGACAAAAAAAGTCCGAAATACCCCGACCTGGTTCATAGAGGGTTACCGTCTTCGAGGCCTTCAGAGTGTGCGTTCGATCACACATCTGATTGAAAAAGAAGCCGAAGACGGAGCCACACCTCATCCATGAGTCGCCTCAACCCTGGCAGGCTCGCCGCTGCGCGGGCGCTGCTCGCCGTGGAACGCGGCGCGCATGCTGAAGACATTCTCGCGCAGGTCGCCCCACCTCAGGGCGCAGATCGGGGGCTGGCCTGGCACATCACCCTGGGGGCGCTTCGCCGGCAAGGCGCGCTGGACCAGCTGCTCAACGGCTTTCTGAAGCGTCCCATCGCGACGCTGGATCCACAACCGCGTGTCGCGCTGCGGATCGGGGCGTTTGAGTCTGCGCTGTCCCGGACAGCTCCACACGCTGTGGTCGATCAGGCGGTTATGCTCACCCGAAAGCTTGGTGCGGGTCGGGCCTCAGGCCTGGTGAATGCGGTGCTTCGAAAAGCGGTCAAGGCTCCCTTTCCGAATGATCCGTTCTTGGATCTTCCGCCCTGGTTGGCTCGGCGCTGGGCGGATGTGCCGGACTGGGTGGGGCGATTGCGCCATCCTCCGGTGTTGAGCATCGCGACGGTTGATGGGGCGCCACCTGTGGGGATGGACACGTCCCCTTCGATGGCCGCGGGCCGGGTTGTTCCGGGGGTATTCACCGTAGGGGATCCGTCTGGTGCAGTGACCGATTGGCCCGGCTTCGCAGCGGGGCGTTGGTGGGTTATGGACGCGGCTGCGGCGGTGGTTGCAGATCTCTGCCTTGAAGGGTTGCCTTTGGGCGCCCGGGTGTTGGATGCCTGTGCAGCCCCAGGGGGGAAGACGTTTCGGCTTGCCGCGCGGGGAGCGTCTGTGGTCTCCGTGGATGTCGATCCGGTGCGGTGTGATCGACTCAAGCAGGGCGCGGATCGGTTGCAGTTCGCCGCGTCGGTGCGTGAACATGACTGGCTCAGCGGTCCGATGTCCGGCGATGAGCGGTTTGATGTTGTGCTGGTGGACGCCCCGTGTACAGGGCTTGGGGTTGTCCGTCGCCACCCCGAGATCCGTTGGCGGCGGTTGCCGACTGATCCGGCAGCGATGGGGCTTCGGCAGCGTCCCATCTTGCAGTCTGCAGCCTGCCATGTCCGTGAGGGTGGGCGGTTGGTGTACGCGGTCTGTTCGCCCATGAAGGAAGAGGGTGAAGCGGTCGTGGCTTCGCTTTCCGGTTGGTCGGTGACGCGGTCCTGGCGCAGCTGGCCCCCTGAGGATGAAGACGCCTTTCAGGCGTTTGTTTTAGAGAGGAGCTGACGATGCCCCGCGGGTCTTCCCGAAAATCGCCGACGGACACGCCGATGATGCGGCAGTATTTGAAGTTGAAGGCACAGGTGCCCGATGCGCTGGTGAAGCGAGGGCTGAAGGCCGGGGATTGGATCCGGACGACGGCGGAGGTGTGCGGGGGCAAAGGCGGCGGGAAGCCTCAGCAGGCCC
>JBCBLB010000892.1:0-3158 GCA_038520555.1 Myxococcota bacterium
ATGCCAGTGCAAAATCCCCAGGTTGCTTAAGGTCATGCTCTCGCGATTTCGGCTCCCGACTTCACGATGAATGGCGAGCGCCTGTCGGTAAAATCGGCTCGCCTCCTCCAGCTGCCCCTGGTGCATGCGAAGGTTGCCCCAGTTGGCCAACACGGTTCCCTCGGTGCGCCGATCGTGTATCGTGCGGGCGATGGTGAGCGCGCGTTGGTAGCACTGGTCGGCGTCCTGGATACGCCCCTGTGTGTTGCGTAGGACCCCCAGCGGGTTGAGCACCATCATCTCTCTGCGCGGATCCCCGACCTCATCCAGGAGGGCGAGCGCCCGCTGATAGTGCAGCTCCGCCTGCACCGTGTTGCCCTGTGACTGGCACAATCTTCCAAGACAAACCAACACTTCTGACTCATGTAGTCGATCTCCGCTCTCACGAGAGCGAGCCAGCGCCTGCGCATAGCAGCGTGTCGCGCGTTCTGTCTGGCCCTGCTCGAAGTATAGAACGCCCAACGCAGAATGGAGCCCAGGGAGCGCATGTGGCTCCCCCTGATGCGGGTTGAGGTCCAAGACGTTCGACAATGCCGCGATCGCCAGCGCAGGTTGCTTCCGCTCTGCGATCGCATACAGCGCCATCGCTGTCAGGGCCGCGGCCTCGATCGCGCCGATCGTGATGGCGAAGCGGTTGGCCGCGGTGAGGTTGTCGATCTCTTCCAACAGTGCCCACCACTGCGCCCCCCCGTCGCGGCGCTTCAGCCCCGCTAAGGCTTCGGGCCGTCCAAACGCTTCGTATACTGTGAGGTGTCGACGGCGGATCGTATCCGATTCGACGGCATCCAGCCGATTGAGCTTCTCGTGAGCATAGTCGTGGAGGCTCATCAGCATCCCGAACCGGACTTTACCCAGCGGGTTCTCTCCCAGTGGAACCAGCAGGCTCTTGTCCACCAATGATTGTACTGCGTCCATCGCCCATGGCGCGTCGTCGATGGTCGAGAGGTCGATGACCGCTTCTGCGGCCTCCAGCGTGAACCCGCCCTCGAACACGCTACATTGGATGAATGCAGATTGCTCCCAATCTTCCAGAAGATTCCATGACCAGTCGATTGTTGCGCGTAAGGTGGCTTGTCGTTTGACCGTGTCAGGCCGTCCGACAGCACGCCGTCCGACAGCACGCCGTCCGACAGAGAGAAGTTGAAACCGATGGTTCATCCGAGATAGCATCGTCTGCGGCGTCATCAGCTTGATGCGCGCCGTCGCCAGCTCGATCGCCAGGGGAAGACCGTCCAGGAGCCGAACGAGCTGATGGATCGCATCGCGGTTGGTGTCGTCAAGGACAAACCCACGCTTCTTCACCGCGGAACGCTCGACGAACAGCGCCACCGCCTCTTCGTCTTTGAGCGGCGCCAGCCGCAGCGGGTGCTCGCCGTGAATCTCCAGCAACGCGCGGCTTGTCACCACAAACCGGGCCGCTTCGGCGCGTTTCAACCACGCCCCCACCGTCTCTGCTGCATGCGCGGCGAGCTGCTCGAAGTTGTCGAAGATCATCAGACACTGCCCATGACCGGCGATGGCATGGCCCAGCTTCTTGAGGGGGTCGCCTTCGCTCAGGGGGACGTCCATGACTTGTGCCACCACAAACAGGAGCCCTTCGAGGGTCCGGGCGTCGGAGAGATCACAGAAGAAGACGCCGCCTGGGTAGTCGGAGATGTGGTGTCGGGCGAAATGAACCGCCAGTCGCGTCTTTCCCGTTCCGCCGATGCCGAGAATGCTGACCAGTCGGCTGCTGTGGAGGCTCTCAGATAGAACGCTCAGGGCGTCGCTTCGGCCGATGAAGGCGTCGACCTCTGCGGGCAGGTTGTGTCGGGGAGGAGACGCCCGAACCGGAAATGCGTCGGTCAGCGCATCGTCGCTCCCAGCGGAGGCGTCGGGAGCGACGTCGGACCGTATCGGTATCGTCTCGTCGACGTCCGCGGCGTCACGGCTCCGGCTCGCCTTCGCCACGGCGCTCGACAGGCCCAACATCGACGCCCGGCCTGTGGGGTGCGCTGAATGGAGCGCATCGAGCACCGCAGTGCAATCGGCGGGGCGGCGGTTCACCTCATGGGCGAGCAGGGCTTGACACAGCCCGGTGAAGGCCTGCGGAACGCCAGAGAGGTTCGGGCCCGCTTCATATGCCGCCAGCAGTCCCCGCACAGATGCCCCTTGGAAGGGACATTTGCCCGTGAGTAACTCGGTGAAGATCACCCCGAGGCTGAACAGGTCGGCGCGATGATCGACGGAAGAGGCGTCGAGGAATTGTTCGGGAGCGGCGTAGTTGAGCGTGCCCATCACCGCATGCGCCCGGGTCTGTGTGGGGGCTGCGCTGTTTTTGACCAGGCCAAAGTCAGCGATCCGCGGAACGATGTGGCTGTTGCGTTCTTCAAGGAGGACGTTGCCAGGCTTCAGATCCCGATGAATCAGGCCACGCTCATGGGCATGCCGTACGCCCTCAACGATGGCCTGAAACAAAAAGACCGCCTCGTCGCGGGTCGGATGGTACCCCTGGAGCAGCTTGTCGAGCGAGGGCCCCCTGATGAGCGGCAAGACCAGACCCATCGCCCCGTCCACATCGACGACATCACGGACAGGCAGGATGTTGGGGTGGTCCATCGCCGCTTGCGCCCGGCCTTCCTGAAGCAACCGGTTCTGGAGGGTGGGGTTGGTGTTAAACAGGACCTTGAGGGCGACATCGACGCTCAGTACCCGATGGGTGGCCGCCCACACCTCTGCCATGCCGCCCTGACCCAGGCGATATTTTAAGGTGTAGTTCCCGACCCGAGCACCGACTGACAACCGCATGCCCTCTCATTAACTTCCCACAAATCCGCCGATAACGGTTCGCTTGCTACGGGGCGATCTTGGCATCTCCCATACAGCGTCGCTCGGCGACAACGACCTGGATGTTCATGAAGAGGGCGCCGCCGACCCGCTGTGACACATCGATCGGTGAGGGGAGACCGGATAGGGGAGGGCCATGTTCATCCTGTTTCTGACCTTGTTGTTGGTCTCCCTGGGGGGCGCCTCGCAAGTCCATCCGCTCCCCATCCCACTGGCTGCCGTCGTTCAGAACAGCCCGATCATCGTCGTTGTAGACGATGCGGCGCCTGCGTTCCGGGATGTTCAGATCCCAG
>JBCBLB010000169.1:0-15184 GCA_038520555.1 Myxococcota bacterium
CACGGATACGGATACGGATACGGATACGGATACGGATATTGACTCGGAGGGGAACCTTCTAAACGGGACGAACACTTCCGGTTCTGCGGCGGTGGTCGCAATCGCAGCGTTGGATGCGGAGGGTGTTGAGGATGAGGGCCTGGTCTACCGCTCAGCGCTGGGAAGGCTGTGCGATGATCGGTGGTATCCGTCGGGGACGCTTTGTGATGAGTCGCCGACAACGGACAGTTCAGAGGTGAGCACCAAGAGCGACGCCGACAGCGGAGCGACCTGGCGCAATGGAGACGAAGACGGCACCATCACCGGGATCCTGGTGATCGATGCCTGCTCGGATGGGGCCTGCGCGGCGGTGCGCGTGGAAGAGGCCCGGGTCTTTCAGATGTTCAGCGATGGCAAGATCACCCATATCCAGCTTCAGACCCATGACGAGGAGGGAGACACACCACCGTCCTGGGATGATGAGCGATGGGAGACGGTCAGCGACGGCTGGGTCGAGGTCGGCGCTGGCGCCACTGAGGATGATGGGCTGACCGTCACCGAGCCCACGACGTTCACGTTCGATGAGGTCGAAGCCCGCTACTTCCAGGTCCGGGCCCGAAACGATGGGACCCATGGAAACGCAGGCTATATCGAGCTTCGCTCGCTGAAGCTGTTCGACATCAAGTGAGCCCCGCCGCACGGTAAAACCGCACAAAGAACCGCACCATCCCGACCGCCGCGACCCGATGCCTGATCTCGGGGACGATGACATCCGGGGCGGCAGAGGTCACCGTTCGGCGCACCTCCAGGGCCTCGACGATGTAGGCGATCGCTCCTTCTTCGACGACGATCCGGGCCCAGACGCCGCGCTTCGTCGCATGATCGGCCAGCAGCCCCCGGGGGATGGTCTCTTCGGTGAAGACCGGCGTGCGCTTGTACGCCACCATCTGCGGTGGCATCTCAAAGCGAGCACATCGCATACACGTCGTCATCTGTCCGATCTGTTCGGCGCGGCGCTCTGCCGTGAGCACCCAGGGCCGTGAGACCATCGGGGGGTTGTGTCGCATGTGGCGATTGTGTCCACAGTCCAGCCGGGCGACCCAGTGCATCTCGTCGTCCTGAAAGAAGCCGACGACGCTGCGTGATACCGTTTGTATCGGATTCGCTCCTTCGGATCTTATCATCCTGCATCACTCAGAACCGTTCCGGTTCATCTCGAAACCCTCAGAGATGCCGGGCATGGTCTCCTCTCAGGGGTCAAGGGATCGGGGGGGTGTGGTTGTTGAAGGATCCTCACAGCCACATTTCACGGGAGGCGTTTACACTACAGGATAACGATACGAATTCCATACGCTGAGGAGCGCCCGATGCCGAAGTATCCCCAGACCCGAATGCGTCGCAACCGTCGCGATGACTGGCGGCGACGGCTGGTCCGGGAGAACCGCCTGTCGGTCGACGACCTGATCTGGCCGGTGTTTGTCCAGGAGGGGGACGGCCTGGCGACGCCGATCTCATCGATGCCGGGCGTGGAGCGATATACGGTCGATCGGCTGGTGGACGCAGTGGCTGATGCTGCGGCCCTGGGCATCCCCGCGATCGCGCTGTTCCCTCAGATTCGGAACGAAGACAAGAGCCCCGAAGCGGAGGCCAGCTACGCCGCCGACAACCTGGTGTGTCGGGCGGTGCGGGCGGTCAAGGCGGCCGTCCCCGGCATCGGGATCATCTGTGACGTCGCCCTGGACCCGTTCACCACCCATGGCCAGGACGGCCTGGTCCGTGACGACTACGTGGTCAACGATGAGAGCGTCGCGGTCCTGGTCAAGCAGGCCATCAACCAGGCACAGGCGGGCTGCGATGTGATCGCGCCCTCCGATATGATGGACGGCCGCATCGGCGCCATCCGCGAGGGCCTGGACGAAGCCGGCTTCGAACACGTCCAGCTCATGGCCTACTCGGCGAAGTACGCTTCGGCGTTTTATGGCCCGTTCCGAGACGCCGTCGGCAGCAAAGCCGCCCTCTCGGGCGGCGACAAACGGACCTACCAGATGGACCCGGCGAACACCGATGAGGCCCTCCGTGAGGTCCACCTCGACCTCGAAGAGGGGGCCGACATGGTCATGGTGAAGCCGGGGATGCCGTACCTCGACGTCGTCCGCCGGGTCAAGGACGCCTTCGGCGCCCCCACGTTCGTCTACCAGGTCAGCGGCGAGTACGCGATGCTCCACGCTGCTGGCCAGAACGGCTGGCTGGACACCGAGCGCGTCGTCCTTGAGAGCCTCACCGCGTTCAAGCGAGCCGGTGCCGACGGCATCCTCACCTATGCCGCGCCCTTCGCCGCCCGGATCCTCCGCGATCGATAAGCCCACCGCCGGAGCCCCTGATGACCCTGCGACTGACCCCTGCCCTCCTCCTCATCGGCTGCGGCGATCTCGGCCTCGGCAGCGACGGCGAAGATCTCCGGCTCGAACCGGACACCGCCGCACAGCTCGCCCCGCTGCGCATCGACACCCTGGAGCCCGCCCAGGGCCCCCTCGCCGGCGGCACGCCGGTCCTCATCCGCGGCGCCGGCTTCGACACCCAGACCCTCGTCAAGTTTGGAAACTCCGCGCTGGCCATCACCTTCATCGATGACCAGACCCTCTCGATCCAGACCCCCGCAGCCGCCGTCGAGACCGCCGTCGACGTCACGGTCGAGAACAGCCTGGGCCGCACCATCCTCACCGGGGGCTTCACCTACACCGACCGCGCAGCCCCTGACGACACCGGCAACCCCGGCGACACCGACGATCCCGGCGACGACGATCCGGTGGGTTCGACGGGCCTGACCGGCGGCCGGGTCGAGCTGTGGACCCAGATCTACGCCTGCCCCAGCTGCTTCAACCTGCTCAACGGCGAGCGAGTTACGGCCAGCGCCATCCTCCACACCCCATTCAGCGGCACCTGGCTCAACTGGCTGCCCGACACCGGGACCTGCACGGGCGGCTACGATGACGCCACCCCCACCGCCAATGGCATCGACGTCGGGCCGTGGGCCTACCTGTCCAGCGGCGGCGCATCGATCCCCCTCGGCCGTGAATATTCAACCGGCACCACCGCATACAGCGCCGACGGCCTCAACGTCGACGACTACGTCCGGACCGCGTCCTATGACCTCGACGCCGGCGATGTGCGCCTCGAAGGGGTCCTCCAGACCACCGCGAGCTTCTCCGATCTCCAGCCCATGGAGATCCTCTTCACCTCGCCCCTCGACGCATGGACCCATCCGATCTCTGCGAGCAACGCCACGTTCCAATGGGCCCCCTCGGGCACCGACGACGAGATCCTGATCTTTCTGGAGATCTACAGCCCCCTCGACGCGACCTTCATGGGCACCATCCTGTGCCGAAGCGCGGACCTGGGCGGGCTGACCATCCCCAACACCATGTTCGGGCCATATTATTCAAACTCCCCGACGAACGTGAGCATTTACCGGGTCAAAGAGCACCGCACGATCCACCCGGATGATGGGAGCACGATCGAAGGGTTCGCCCTGTTCGGCTACGTGGGCACCGCGGTCCTGGTCCCCTGAGCGACGCCTGTCCCGGAATATCAGGGAAGGAAGCCCACAGATCCGATATATTGATCGGGTTATCTCCGCAGACCGATGGGGAGGCTCATGATCCGTGCGGTGACGTTGGACTTCTGGGACACCCTGGTGGTCGAAGCGCAGAGCCACGCTGCCCGGCTGGCGCGCCAGACCCGCCGCCGCCGGATGTTCGTCGATGAGATCCGGGCGCACCACCCCAACCTCGATCAGGGCCGCGTCAGCGTCGCCTACGCCGAAGCCAACGCCTGGGCGGCGCGCCGGTGGATGCGGGATCAGGTCACCCCCACCGTCCCCCAGCGGCTGGCGGAAGGCTACCGGCGCCTGGGGCTGCCGCTCACGCCGGGCTTCGTCGACCTCAGCCACCGCTACGAGTCTGTGGTGCTCGATACGCTGCCGGCCCTCGCCCCCGGCGTCGCGGACGGGTTGCATGCCCTGTCTGCGCACGTCAAGCTGGGCATCATCGCCGATACGCTGTTCACCCCAGGCCGAATCATTCGGCAGATCCTGGATACCCAGGGCCTGCTGCCCCTGTTCGCGCCCGATGCGATCCTGATCTCGGATGAGGTGGGGTGCGCCAAGCCCTGCCAGCGGATGTTCGACGCCGCGGCCACCGCCCTGGGCGCCCCGCCCCCGGAGATGGTCCACGTCGGCGATCGGGAGAACACGGACATCCTCGGCGCCCAGCGCGCCGGGCTGCGCGCCGTCCTGTATGTCGGCGTCATCGATCGGGACGGGGATGGAACCTCCGCGGACGCGATCTGTCGCGACTTCCGAGACCTGCCCGAACTCATCGCGGCGTGGTAGATCCCTCGCGTGACCGCTCCGCCGACCGCATCCCCCAACGCCCTGAGCTTCCCCCAGACGATGGCCATCAACGCCATCGCCCGGTGGTACCCCGACCGCTTCCCCGAGACGTCACCGACGCCGCGGACCATCTCCCGGGTCGCCGCCTATCCCCTCACCCTCCCAAACGGCTGGCCCATTCAGATCCAGCGGCTGTGGCCGCTGCTCGAACAGGACGGCTTCACGCTGAAGAGAGACGGCGACACGGTCGTCGCCGCCACCGGACCCGGCGTGACCTACACCCCCGGCGTCGGCTGGTGTAACGTTCAGATCGCCACCGGGCCGTTCCCCGATCTGCATCAGCTGCGCGCCGCCCATGAAGCCGCCGTCGCGCGCTTGATCCCGATGGTGGCCTCGTTGGACGCCGTCCTGCTCGGCTATGGCGTCCAGCCGATGACCATCCGCCATCCCGGGCTCATCGTCGACGTGCCCTACAACCACGCCATGCTTGAGGCGGTGGGGAACAGGTGGCTCAGCTACGCCGTCGCCGCCACCGATGTCATCCAGCTCAGCGTCGGGCAGGACGATCTGCTCGATGTGCTCAACCTGGCCAACCTGTTCTCGCCCGTGGTGATCGCCCTGTGCGGCAACTCGCCCATCTACGCCATGGGCGACCAGTTCTACTGCGCCGGCCGGCAGCACATCCTCGGCGAGTTGGACCCGAAAGAACGGCGCCAACGGATGCCCGGCGCCCCCCTCACCACGCTCAACGACTGGTTCGCCTGGGTCGGAACGCTGCCCTTCGCCGTTCAGATGAAGGACGGCGCCATGGCCCCTGGCGAGGGGACCTTCCTGGAGTGGGTGGAGGCGGCCAGCGCCGCCGGCACCCTGTCTCAGGAGCTGATCGGCGCCTACCTGTTCCACGAAGACACCGCCTGGCCGCCCGCACGCCCCCGTCCGCTCGACGGCCGCGTCGAGCTTCGGGCCGCCTGTCAGCAGCCGTGGCCCGACCAGATGGCCGCAGCCGCGTTGCAATTCGGCATCGCCGAAGCAGGCTGGGCGCTGCATGACTTCTGCTTCGCGTTCGCGAAGTCCCCGCGCGCGCCGCGGGCGCCCTATGGCGTCCGCCAGCCCCCCGACCCCATCCGGGTCCCCTGGGACAGCTGGGCGCCGATGGTGCCCTACTTCGACCAGGCCATCCATCAGGGGTTGGACGCCAAAGAGCCGTTCACCGGCCTGCTGGAAGGCACCCTGCAGTACGCCCACAACGCCCTCGCGGCCCGCGGTCTGGGGGAGGAGATCTACCTTCAGCCGCTGTGGGAACGGCTCGCGCGCCGCGAAAATCCCGCGCAGCGGCTCCGCCGGCTCTTCGCCCGCCACGGGGTCGACGCCCTGGTGCAGGCGCTGCGGATCGACTCAGTCTAAGGGACCCAGCGGCGTCGACGGGCAGAGGAACACCACGTCGCAGCTCGGGCCCAGCTCCGCGGCCAGCTTTCGGGCCGCGATGAAGCAGGCGCCCGACGCGACGTCGACCAGCAGCCCCTCTGCGCGGGCCAACGCCCGCATGGCGTCGTGGGCGTGCTGGTCAGAGACCGGCTCAACCCGATCGTAGGCGCCACGATCCAGGATCGACGGGACGAAGCCCGCGCCGATGCCAGGGATGCTGTGCGGCCCAGCCGTCCCCCCCGAGAGGACCGCGCTGCTGGCCGGCTCTACCGCCCAGATCTGGATGCCCGGCCATCGCGCGCGCAGCGGCGCGGCGATGCCGGTGATCGTCCCCCCGGTGCCCACCCCGACGACCAGCCCGTCCAGGGCGCGGTCGGCGAAGTCCGCGATCAGCTCCGCCGCCAGGGAGTGCGGGTACGCGGCGGGGTTGTCCGGGTTGTTGAACATGTCCAAAAACACCGCCTGCTCCATCTCATCGGCGAGGCGGCGGGCTTCGCGGTGGGCGCCGAGCATCCCCTCGCCCGGGTCAGTGAGCACGCACTCGGCGCCGGTCATCGACAGCCGATGCCGCCAGTCGCCGGGCGTGTTTCGAGGCATCACCAACACCAGCCGCACCCCCCGGATCGCACAGACCATCGCCAACGACAGCCCGGTGCGCCCGGCGGTCGCCTCAATGAGAAGCCCCTGGCCCGGACGGACGGCGGCGGTCTCCAAGGCCACATCGACGAGGTGCTTCGCCAGCCGATCGCGGCCCGCGTGGGTGGGGTTGGCGCCCTCAATCTTGGCCCAGAGCGTCGCCATTTCCGGGTTACGCGCACGATTGATACGAACCAGAGGGGTCCCCCCGATCAGGCTCAACGCTGTCTCGTGCCGACTCACTCCCGCCTCTCCTCTCCGTTGAGGTGTAGCCCATCCCAATGGGTCACAGGAGAAAAACAGGCGGCTCACCCACCCTGAGAAACATCGAAAACCAGGGCAGCGCTCGCTTCACACCCCTCGTCGGTCTCTACAAAGGTGTAGTCGGGCACAAGCTCCCAGGGGCCCCGATCGCCATCCTCGACATACCAGTCGAATCGAATCCGGGCCAGAAGCAGATCACGGAGCGTCACCACCTGCTGACCCCCAATACCCGCGATCTGGCTCAGGCCGTCCTCACATCGCTGCCGCATCTCAGATGACGTGCCACGACAAACGACCGCGCCCGCCTCTCTTGGATCATCTTCCGAAAAAACAAACCGATATTCTTCTACGAAGTCCGGCCAGCCGAATGTTTCTTCACCCGTCAGGGTGATCTTGACATCACTGGAGACCACATCCGCCAAGACACACCCCGCGCTTGCAGAGCCTTTCACCTGGGCATCGACACCACCCGAACATGCAACAAGAAGGATCAAATACAGCATCACGCAGAAACGGCCTCCTGAGAACCAGCCTCATATCCAGAACACAGGTTCTGCAACCGAACCACGGCCCCCCCCTGTCAGACATGCTCCAATATACTGAAAGATCCCTCTTTTCAGTGAATCGCTTATGAAAACGGCATCTCGAAGAGAGGGTCTTGCAAAAATGCACAGATAAGATTATATATATCATCTAATAAGATGATATTGGTCATCTATCGAAGTGATTTAAACAGAGCCTACGCAACGCTTCAGCGATGGAGGGGGGGGAATGCCGGATCCGATCAAGCGCATTCTGGTGGCGACAGATCTCACTGATGGGTCACTTCAGGCGCTCCGGTTCGCTCATCGGCTCGCGGTCCCTTTGGGGGCCGGCCTCAACCTCGTTTACGTCTGGAGCTATCGGGCCGGGTTTCCCATCGCGGGCGACCCTGAAGACGCTGCGCGGGCCATGGAACGGGACGCACGCGGACAGTTCGACGCGTTCATCGCCATCGCCTTTGATGAGGGCATCATCTTCGAGAACGCCTACCTCATCTCCGGCAAACCCGTCGACGAAGTCCTCAAGCTCTCGTACTCCGAACCCTTCGACTTCATCGTCGTCGGCACCGCGGGGCGGACCGGCGCCGCTCGGCTCTTCTCCGGCTCGGTCGCCGAAGAGATCATTCGCGCCGCGGGTATCCCCGTGGTCACGGTCCGGATTCAGAGCGAAAGCTGAACCACTGCGCGCAGCATTCGCGCGCGCATTTGTGTACGAAGCATCGATGCTGCTCATCGAAGTCTCCGCCCTTTCTACCAAGGCATGCTCTTTGCAGTCGGACTCTTTGCACACGGAAGTTGGGTATCCAGACTCCGGGGAGACGACGTATGCGAATCGCGATGATGCTGAGCCCGCTTCTGGTCGGGTGTACGAGTGATTACGCCCTGAACCCCGAGCCCATGTTGGCGCAGGGTGGGGTCTGGGATTACGAAGCGCCCGATCCAGACGCGCCCGATGAACCCGACCCCGAAGAAGACGACACCCCTCCTGATCTCACCCTGGAGGCGATCGACGTCGCGCTGATCATCGGCTACCAATGCGTCGAACGGTCTGGGGGTGGGGACGGGGTGCAGGTCGAAGTTGAGGGCGTCGAGCAGATCCTGGATGAGCTTGGGGTGGGCGTCGTCGATGTGTTCTCCGAGACGGCGGAGGGCTGGGACGGAGACGCGTCTCTGTTCGGCTATGACGCTGTCTTGTATACCCGCTGTGGTTGGCAGTGGCAGGGGTACAACGCACCGACGATCGACGCGCTGTTCGATGCCCGCGCAGAGGGCGTCGGCGTCTTGTTCTTTGGGGATGACAGCGCGTTCGGCCTGGGCAACCTGACCAACGCGGAGGACGCCACCGAGCTGATCGGGCTCCAGCCCGCGACCCGCAATGGAAACCCCACCGAGATGGTCATGGAGGCAGATGCCCTCACGATGGTGTTGTCGGACGACTTCGCCGCTCCCGAGACCTTCGCGTATCGATGGGACATCGACATCACCGAGCTGGCGCCGGTGCGCCCGGATGTCACCGTGTCGGTCCTGGCGCGGCGGGGAGACACCTCCTCCCCGTCCTGGATCGCCCAGACGTGGGACACCGGCGGCGACACCATCACCCTCCTGGCATCGGTGACCGAGGCCAACCACGGCCCCCCCAGCGATGAACACGGGCTCGAACAGCTGCGCCGGATCTTCGCGCACTCGCTGAGCTGGGTCGCCGGCCTGTGACGTCACGACGCCAGGAGCAGGGCGGACGGTCCCAGATGAGTCCGGACAGCAGCCCGCTCACCCCCCCATGCGATCTGCGAGGAACGCTCTTGCGAACCGCCAGCTTCGGGTCACGGTGCTGGTCGAGATCCCCATCACCTCAGCGACTTCGGAGACGGTGAGGCCGCCGAAGACCCGCAGCAGCGTGATCCGGGCAGCGCTGGGATCAAACGTCCCCAGCTCCTCCAGCAGCTCATCCAGCTCCAGCAGGTCGTATGCCTGATCGCCGACGCCGGCCAGGGTGGTCCGCTTCAGATCGCGGCCCCGCTTCGCGGTCATCCGGGCGCGGGCCTGATCCACCATGATCTGTCGCATCGCCTGGGCGGCGCCCGCCATGAAGTGGGCCTGAGAACGATATTGGGAAGATGATCGGCTGAGCTTGACCCAGGCTTCGTGGAGGAGCGCGGTGGGCTGGAGCGTCTGACCACGCCCAGCGCGTTCGAGAACGATCCGATAGGCCAGCTGATGGAGCTGTGCATACATCTCCGGGGTCAGCTCCGGATTCTCCTCAGACATCCCTCTTCCCCTGGTGACGGACGCGGAGGATCGTAACGTCGCCCGCTGTACAACGATAAGAGGGGGCTACGACTTCACCGGAGGGGGCGATGGGCACAGGGCGCTTCGAGCGCGCAAGGCAGATCTTCTCAGACGCCCTGGCCCTGCCCGTTGAGCAGCGGACCGCGTTCGTCGAGCGGGCCAGCGGCGGGGATACGAGCCTGCGCGACTGGGTGCACCGCCTGCTCCATGCGGACGCCAACGCCATGAGCACCCAGGGCCTCGTCGAACGAATCCTCCCCACAGCCGATGGGCTTCATCTTCCCATCGGCGCCACGCTGGGCGAGCGGCTGACCGTGATCGCGCAGATCGGTGCCGGCGGGATGGCCTCGGTATGGAAGGTGCAGGACGCGGTCCTGGGCCGGATGGTCGCCCTCAAAATCTTGAGCCAACCCTTCGCGGTGTTCGCACAGCGGATGCGCGCCGAAGGCCAGATGCAACAGAGACTCAACCACCCCAACATCGTCTCGCTCATCGAGCTTTTGGAGTTGGACGGGCGGCCGGCGCTGCTCACCGAGTTCATCGAAGGGCCGACGCTTCACGACCTTCTCGCAGAGCGCGCCTTGCGTGAGGCTCAGGTCGACGCCCTGGCCGGGGGGATCTTCTCTGGGATGGACGCCGTTCATGCGGCCGGGTTGGTCCACCGGGATCTCAAGACCACCAACATCCTGCTCGCCCCCTCCACGCATGGCCCGGTGCCGAAGGTGGCAGACTTCGGGATCGCCCGCCTGATCGGGTCGACTCCGGATCAGCCCGCGTTGACCCAGACCGGCGCAGCATTGGGGACGCCCGCTTATATGGCGCCAGAACAGATCCGGAACGCCAAGCACGTCGATCAGACGGCAGATGTGTGGTCTCTGGGGTGCATCCTGTTCGAAATGGCCACCGGTGAGCCTGTCTTTACAGGAGCAGACACCGGAGAGATCATGATGTCGGTCCTGCTCGGAGAGACGCGCCTGGAGCGGATGGCTGGCCTGCCTGATCGGTGGCAGGCCGCCATCTCTGCCGCGCTCCAGACCAACCCCGCCGATCGTCCGCAGGGCTGCCAGGCACTAAAGGCGCTGTGGGCCGCCCCGCCATGCACGCCCGACGTCTGGGCCGGCGTCCGGATCCGGCCGCCTCAATCCACCGCCCCGCCGCCGCCCCGCCACACCACCGCGCCGCCGGTCATTGTGCACAACCTGCCAGATGTTGACGCGTCGTGCTTCGGTCACGGTGATCTGATGGCCAGAATCGGCGAGGCGATGCGCCCAGGCGCGCTGATCACCGTCGTGGGGACCGCTGGCGTGGGAAAGACCCGGGTGGCCCTTCAGCTGGCCCGACAGCGGATGGCCGCATGGCGCGGCGGCGTCGCGTTCTGCGATCTGAGCGATGCGAGCGCGGTGAAGGACATCTGCGCCGTGACCGCAGACGCGCTGGGCGTCCCGCTGAGCGTCGCGCCGCCCGTCCAACAGCTCGCCTATGCGATCCAGGGACGGGGGCGGTGCCTGTTGCTGCTCGACAACGCCGAACACATCCTCGATCCCGTGAGGGCGGTGCTGGCGAAGTGGCGCGCCGCGGAGGACGCCTGCATCATCGTGACCAGCCGCGCTGCGTTGGGGCTCCAAGGCGAGCAGGTCTTCTCATTGGCGCCGCTCTCGGTCCCCGACCCCGATGGGCCGCGTTCAGAGATCGGGGCCAGCCCGGCCGTCGCGCTGTTCGTCGACCGCGCCCGCCGTGTGCAGCCCCGCTTCAAGCTGACCGCGGACAACGCCCAGGACGTCGCCCGCCTGGTGGGACGCCTCGATGGGCTCCCCCTGGCGATCGAGCTCGCCGCGGCGCGCGCCCGGGTGATGGGCCCACAGAAGATGCTGTCGCGAATGGATCAGCGGTTTCGGCTGTTGACCAGCCGAACCGCGCCCATCGCCCGCCATGCCACGCTCCGTGCCGCGCTAGAGTGGTCCTGGACGCTCCTCCCCCCCGTTGAACAAGCCGCCCTCGCCCAGCTAAGCGTCTTTGAAGGCGGGTTCACGCTCGAAGCGGCAGAGGCGATGCTCCAGCTGGGCGATTGGCGGGATCCACCCTGGCCAGAAGAGCTGCTCGACGCCCTGGTCGAGAAGAGCCTCCTCAAGTCGACGCCCACCAACAACAGCGTCCGCTTCGACATGCTGGTCAGCATTCAGTCGTTCGCTACAGAGAAGCTGCGTGACCCGGACGCCATCCTCATCGAAGACGGCGCCCCATGGAGCGGCCCCGACCGCGCCGAAGACGCCCAGCGATCCCATGGCGCGTACTTCGCGGCGCTCCCCGAAGACGCCGCGCTCCAGGAACGCGAAAACCTTATCGCCGCCTGTCAGCGGGCGATCGCACGAGAAGATGCCACCGTCGCCGCCCGGTGCGCCCTGCTGAACTGGATCGGCGCCGAGCGGCGCGGCCCCGTGGAAGAAGGGGTTCGCCTGCTCCAACAAGTCGAACAAACCCTGCCTCTGCTCCCCCTGCTCCAGGCGGAGATCGACTGGCGATTCGCGATCCTCTGCCGACGGCTGGGCAAGATCGACGACGCCGAGACACGCCTGGTGCGCGCGCGCGATGTCGCGCGCGCGGCCAACGCCGCCGGCCTGGAAGGGAAGATCCTCGTCGAGCTCGGCATCACCCTGTCCAAGACCCCCAGGCGAGCCGAAGTCAAAGGCATCGCCGAGCGCGCGCTAAAGCTCGCCCGTCAGAGCCGGAACACACCGCTGGAAGGGCGCTGTCTGTACCTCATCGCGCGGCTCACCGCCGAGCAGGAGCCAAAGCGCGCCCTCACCATCTACGACGACGCGCTCAAGCACGCCAGAGACGGCGACGCGCTGACCTTGCAGATCGATATCCTCAACGACGTCGGCAAGATGACCGCCTCGCTCGGTGCACACCAGAAGGCGCGCGACCGGCTCCGCGAAGCCATCGAAATCAGCGCCCGCATCGGGGATACTCGGCGGCAGGGCATCTGCCAGAGCAACATGGCCGACATCCTTCACTTCGCAGGACAGCCCCATCTCGCTCAGGCCAACGTCCATGCAAGCCTGATGCTGGCTCGGCGGAGCGGTGACCGCGCGCAACAAGGACAGATGCTCGGCCATATGGGCCACCTGTATATCGATCTCAGCAAAGACGCCGAGGCAGAGATATGCCTCGAGCAAGCCCTCCAAATCGCCACGGAACTCAAGGACCTGCGGCGGGCCTGCACATGGCTCAACGCCCTCAGCAGCGTCCACAAACGACGCGGTGAACTCGACCGCGCCCGTGAGATGCTCGCCCGGTCCCTCGAATACAGCCAACAAACCCAGGATCGCATCCAGGAAGGGATCGTGCTGGGACACATCGGAATGATCGATGCCCTGGAAGGAGACCTGGACGCCGCCGATGCCAACTTCCAAGACGCCCTGGCCATCGCCCGCGCCGTCCAGCATCGACGCTTTCAGGGCGCCTGGACCGGAGAGCTGGCCAACATCCAGCTCGCCCGCGGCCAATTTCACGACGCCCTCAATGGATTCGAAGACGCCATCGCCATCACCCAGAAACTCGGCGATCGCCGACAGGAAGGGCTGTGGTGGGCCCGGATGACCGCGCCGCTGTGTGAACTCGGACGATTGGACGAGGCACGAGATGCCGTCGAAGAAGCCATCGCCATCGCCGCTGAGGTCTCGGATGTTCGCCTCGAAGCCCTGGCGCGACGCATGCTGGGAACCCTGTATATCGCCCAGGGCGATCCAAACGCCGCCAACGCCCCCTTCAAGCGCGCCGAAGCGATCCTGCGACACATTACCGATCCACAGATGCTCGCCACCTTCCTCTACCACCGCGCACAGCTTGAGCATCGCCTCGGACACACCATGCGCTTCCAACAGGTGGTCGAAGAGATGGAGACCATCGTCGAAGGGCTCCGTATGGCACAGACCGCGCCGCTTCGCGTCAAGCTCGCGACGCTCCAACAACTCAACGCGCATTCTTCAGAGATAAAGCACTGAATTGAATTTGTTTATTTTTCTTGATTGGTTCTGAGGGGTCACCTCGTGGGGACAGATGAACACCGCGAGGAAGGCAGATGTCCCCAAACCCACCCCTCCCCTTTCAGATCCTCAACGACGCCCTGACGACCCTGCACACGCTCCCACCCGGCGAAGACGCCTGGTGCTGGATGACCGATAGAGGCCCCAACAAGCGCGCTGCGGCCGTGATAATCCCCCAACGCAGCGATCCAGACGGCGCCGCCTTCAAAGAAGACGTTCGCCGGACCATCGCCCACACCCGGTCGCTCGGGTCAGTGGTCATGGGCACGCTCCGGCGCATGGAGAGCGGGTTGGTGCTGATGACCACAGCATCCCCCGAGCACACACTCTCAATCCACGCGGCCCTGTGCCGCAACCCGCTCGCCTTCGACGCGCCCGACCTCACCGCGGTGCAGATGCGAGGCGCGAACCTCATCGCGCGCCAACATGGCCGAAACCTCAGCGAAGATGTCCGGATCCTTGAAGCACTCCAGGACCACGCGCCGCGGCACTTCTACCTGATCTTCGGAGCGGCCGGGAAGCGGCCCCAACTGCTGATCGCAGACGATGAGATCACCCTCAAGGCGCGCTCTCGGGCCGACCGATCGCAGGCCCCACGGGATGCCACCCGGCTCCGTGGGAAGGTCTATCGCTCGAACAAGGGCCACCTCATCTTTCGGACAGCCCGCGCCCAGGATCCAAGCGCGCTGTTGACGGCGTTGGTCCATTGGACCACCGCCCACCATCGCCGCTGGCCTGCCCTCGATGCCATGGTCGGTTCACGCGTCGTCATCACCGATGAAAGCGGCGAAACCACGCAACGCCATCGCGACGACGACGCATGGTCGGCCCTCACAGACCGCTGAACCCTCGCGCTGCTTCACCCCCCCCCCCACATCCGGAGATCCAAAATGCCCAAGTCCCGAGAAGCTTCCACAAGCTCTCCAAGCGCGCCGTCGCCAAAATCATCAAGACCGCAGAGCCCGGACAGTTCTTCCTCTCGACCGGACTGGACGATGAGAACACCCTGCTCGTCGCCCCGCCCGGGAGGGCCCTCAAGTCGTCGATGGCGGCGTTGCCCAGAGAGGTCTCCAGCGACGCCCAGATGACCTGTGGGATCGTTCGCATGGACGGGAAGCGGCTCGTCTTTCAGCTCGGCAAGGCCGGATCGCTCAAGCCCAGCGTGCGCGCCCCCGGCAAAGTGCAGAAGGTCCTCAAGACCCTCAAGGCCGAACGCGGGATGGGCTTTCTGGGCAAGGCCCGCGTCACGCTTCAAGATCCCGATGAAGTCGTCATCAAGGGGACATCACCGGAGCACGACCTGATCGGGACCGGCGAAGAGGTCATCGAGGGCGAAGACCTCACCCAGGAGGAGATGCTCGGCATCCTCATCGATGATGACGAAACCCCCATGTCCCTCAACGACGCCAACCAGCTCCTCAAAGACCGCTTCCGCCTCAAGAAGAAGCTCGTCGACATCTCGATGATGGAACTCGACAGCTTCCAGACCGGCACCGCCCTCAGAAAGCTCCGTCGAGAAGGCGTCCGCGATGAAGTCGAACAGGAAGAACGGAAGAAGACCCAGCGCCGGCAGAAAGAAGCCAGCGATCGTCGCTTCGCACTCAAGAAGACCAGCC
>JBCBLB010000299.1:0-11070 GCA_038520555.1 Myxococcota bacterium
CCGCGGTCGCGGCGGCCCGCTCGCTGACCTCTCCCGAAGAGACGCTCATCCTCGTCACCGCAGACCACAGCCACACGTTCATGATGGCCGGCTACGCCCGCCGCGGGAATCCGATCCTGGGGAAGGCCGAGCGTCTCGATGAGAAAGGCGATCCCACTGATGAGTTGATGCTGGCCGGGGACGGCAAGCCCTACACCTCGCTGGCGTACATCAACGGCCCCGGCGCGCCGCTGGAGGGCCGGCCACGGCCGGATCTGACCGCGGTGGACACGACGGACATCGACCATCTGCAGCACGCAGGGATTCCGATGAAGGCTGAGACCCACGGCGGCGAAGATGTGGCGATCTATGCGGACGGGCCGCGGTCTCACCTCGTCGGCGGCGTGCTGGAGCAGAACGTCATCTTCCACATCCTCGAACACGCGCTGAACCTGCGGTCTCGGGCGGGGTTGGGTGAGACTCCCTGAAGAGTGCGGTGATGACTTGACATCCGCGTTGGGGGCATCTACGAAAAGGCAATGAAACGATTGCATCGCTTGATCCTGCCGTCGCTGTTCGCCCTGGGACTGGGCAGCTGTACCCGAAAAACACCCGAGACGCCGGCCACCGACGACGCCCTGACCGAGATCGTGACCAACCCGCTGGACCACCGGGACTATGCATGGTTCCGGCTCGACAACGGGATGCAGGCGGTGGTGGTCAGCAATCCCGACGTGGACATCGCGGCGGCGTCCGTCGATGTCCACGTCGGCCAATTCAACGACCCGCCCGATCGAGAGGGGCTGGCCCACTTCCTGGAGCATATGCTCTTCATGGGCACCGCGTCGTATCCGGACGTCGACGGCTTCAACAACTACATCGAGTCTCACGGCGGGGGCCGCAACGCGGGCACCGGCTATGAGCACACCAACTACTTCTTCCGGATCGACCATCCGTATCTGGAGCCGGCCCTCGACCGGTTCGCCGAGTTCTTCCACGCGCCGCTGCTGGATCCGGAGTTCGTTGACCGCGAACGGAACGCGGTGCAATCGGAATACTCGTTAAAGATCAAGGACGAGTTTCGTCGTTATCGTGAGGTGCTGCGGGCGACGACCAACCCCGCGCACCCCTTCAGCCAGTTCTCGGTGGGCAACCTGGAGACGCTGGCCGATCGCGACGGGGAGCCGGTCTATGCCGCGTTGGAGGAATTCTACGCCAGAGAATACTCGGCGAGTCGGATGACCGTCGCGGTGCTCGGCCGGGAGGATGTGGAGACGCTGAAGGCATGGGTCACTGAGAAGTTCTCGGCGGTGCCGACGGACGGTGCTCCGGTGGACATGGACCGTCCGCCGCGGTTTACCGCGGATCAGCTCGGCGTGCGCATCGACATCGTGCCGCTGGCGCAGCGTCAGAACCTGGAGCTGAAGTTTCCGGTGCCGGCTTCGTGGAAGCACTACGACACCAAGCCCACCAGCTACATCAGCAACCTGCTCGGCCACGAGGGGGAGGGCTCGCTGTTCTCGTACCTCCGCGGTGAGGGGTGGGTCGAGTCGCTGGCCGCCGGCTCGGAGAGCTACGACGACATGGCGATGATGACCATCGACATGGAGCTGACTGCGGACGGCTTCGATCACATCGACGACATCACCGATGCTTGCTTCCAGTACATCCGCCTCATTGACGACGAGGGCGTGAGCGCGGATCGCTATGACGAGGAGCGCCGGATCGGCGCGCTGAATTTCCAGTTCCGCGAGGCGCTCTCGCCGGCGCGGACGGTACAGTCGCTGTCCAGCGCGGCGCAGTACCATCCGCCGCGGGACCTCCTGTCGGCCAACTACCTGCATCGATCATATGACGAGGACCTGATCCGTATGTTCTTGTCGGCGATGCGCCCGGACAACATGCGGATGATCGTGGTGGCGCCTGGGCTGGAGACCGATCAGGTCGAGCCGCTGTATTCGGTGCCCTATGCGATGCGCCCGCTGGATCCGGCGCGGGTCTCGCGGTGGGAGAGCAGCCCCTTGAACCCGGCGCTCCGGCTGCCGGTTGAGAACCGATACATCGCAGAGAAGGTTGATCTGAAGCCGGTCCCCGCGGACGCGTCGCCGCTGCCACAGAAGCTCCAGGACGATGCGGCGCTGGAGATCTGGCATCACCATGACACAGCGTTCTCGGTGCCACGGGCGCAGATCCGGCTTGAGCTGAGCACACAGAAGCCGCGAACCGATCACCGGAGCCGGATCCTCAACCAGATGGCCGCGGTCCTGATCCAGGACAGCCTCCAGGAGTTCGGGTACCCGTTACGGCTCGCGGGGCTGGGCTACGGGGTCGACAACCGCAGCCGGGGGATGGTCATCACCGTCTCGGGCTACGACGAGAAGCTGCCGATGTTGTTCGATGAGATCGTCGGGCGGGTGCAGGACTTCACCATCGACGAGCAGCGGTTCGCGCTACAGAAGGAGCGGATGCTCCGCGAGTGGCGCAACCAGAGCCGCGATCGGCCGATCTCTCAATCCCGGCGCGCGTTCTTCGAGATCATCAGCCCCATCTACTTCTCTCGAATGGGAGAGGGAGCAGACATCCTGGAGGCGCTGACGGTCGCTGACCTTCAGGCGTTCCTCGATGGGTACTTCGATGAGGTGGACGCGCGGCTGCTGGTCCACGGCAACCTGACCGCCGACGAGGCGCAGGGGCTCGGGGCGATGCTGGATGCGCGCATCCTGGATGGAGCCGCGCCGACCGACCGGGGGACCGTGCGGGTCCGGAAGGTGCCCGCCGGGGAGACCTTGACCCGAACGGTTGACATCGACCACAACGACTCAACCATCGTGATGTACTACCAGGGCGAGTCGATGGATATCGAGGAGCACGCCCGGTGGCAGCTGATCGGCCAGATGGTCGGGGCGCCGTTCTTCAACCAGCTCCGGACCGAGCAGCAGCTGGGGTACACGGTCTGGTCGTTCTTCTCGCCAGTGGACCGGGTGCCGGGGATGACCTTCGCGATCCAGTCGCCGGTTGCAGGGCCGACGGTGCTTCAGGAACGCATCGAGATCTTCCTGGCGGAGTTCGGTGGGACGTTTGACCAGATGAGCGACGACGAGTTCGACGTCTATCGCCAGGGGCTGATCGCGGAGCTGACCAAGCGCGAGGAGCGGCTGTTCCAGCGCAGCCAGAAGTACGCGGACGCCTTGTTCTACGACGACGCGACGTTTGATTGGAATGAGCGGCTGGCGGCGATCGTGGGGGAGATTGAGCGAGCGGATCTGAACGCGTTCTACCAGCGCATGGTTCAGGGAGCGGGTTCACGGCGGATCATCGTCAAGAGCATCGGCGGCGCCCATGAAGCAGAGGAAGCGGCGACGGCATCGTCGGGTTGTCAGGACACCGCGTGTGTGACCGCGAAGCTCCCAGAGCGCTTCGAGCGATCGCTTTAGTCTCCGGCTTCCCTTCCGAAGAAGGCGCGAGAAAAGGGAGCAGGTTCGCTGCCGTACCAGGATTCTCAGCGCTATAGGGGGATGGCATGACGACCGACGAAGACGACTCTCCGACGGGGCCAGAGCAGGTGAACGATCATCCGACGCAGCCGGCCGACGAACCGCTCGCGCCAGGACGGCTGCTGCTGCAGATGGCGGCGGGGATCGCGTTGTTGATGGCGGTCACCTTCGTGGTGGGTCGGTATTTTGAGACGGAGCTCCTCATCGCGGGGGTTGCATTCGTTGAACACTTCGGCGGTGCTGGCATCGCCATCTGCTGTGGTCTGCCGGATGCGGTGACCCTGCCGCCCCCCCATGAGATGTGTATGGCGTTCGCCCGCGCGGGGGGGATGTCTTTTTGGGAGGTCATCAGCTGGGCAACGGCGGGCAGCATCACCGGCGGTTTCGTCGGCTACTGGATCGGCCGCCAGCTGTCACACACCCGGTGGTTCCAGAACCTCATCCAGGGGCGGGCGCGGCTGGCGTGGCAGGCCATCGAGCGCCATGGCGCCTTCGCGCTGGCGCTGGGGGCGCTGTCGCCGGTCCCCTACAGCGTCTGCTGCTGGGCCAGCGGCGCGATGCGGATGCGGCCGGCGCTGTTTCTGTTCGTTTCCCTGCTTCGAATGCCGCGACTCGCCCTGTATCTGTGGATCATTCAGCTCGGGCTGGTCGACATCGGAATCTGATCCGGTCCCGTGTCGTAAACTCCTGAATTGAGATAAGGGGCGTCGATGCGGTTTCATGAAGTCATCCACAGCGTCTACTTCGATGACCTGGACGCGTTCCAGATCCTGCACAACGCACGGCATCTGCTCCTGCTGGAGAGAACGATCGGGGACTTCTGGCGCAGGATGGGGATGGGTGGGCCGCTACAGGCGGTGAACAACCCCGATCAGTACCATCTGGTCCGGGTCAACCATTTCGAGTACCACCACCCGGTTCGAGACGTCACAGAGGTGCGGGTGCGCATCTGGATCGAGCGGCTGGGACGAAGCAGCCTGACGTTCGCCTTCCGAATGCTCGCGGTGGATGAGGAGCTGGCTTACGCCACCGGGCATCGGGTGCTGGTCCGGGTCGATTCGGAGTCGAAGGCTCCGGTCGCCTGGAGCGAAGCGTTCCGCGAGATCATGGCGCCCTACCGGGCGGATATCACCGACCAGACCGGACAACATCATGGAAACACAGTTTGAAGAGGGGACCACCCTCGACCGCTTTATCTTTGAGACCACCCGGGCGCAGCCCCAGGCCACCGGCCAGTTTTCCACCCTCCTGCAACAGGTCTCCCTGGCGGCCCGGATGGTGTCCGCTCGGGTCAACCGCGCGGGCCTCGCGGGGATGTTGGGCAGCACCGGGAAGATGAACGTCCAGGGTGAGTTCGTTCAGAAGCTGGATATCTACGCCAACAATACGTTCAAGGCCGCCCTGGAGCACCCCGGCGTATGTTGCGCCATCGCCAGCGAAGAAGACGCCAACCCCTTCTTCATCGACGCTCCGTTCCGGCCTGGACGATATGTCTTCTGTATGGATCCGCTGGATGGCTCGTCCAACATCGACGTCAACGCCACCATCGGAACCATCTTCGGCATCTACCGCCGGAAGAGCCCGGAGGGCAGGCGGGGTGAGATGAGCGACATCCTCCGGCCCGGCCATGAGATGATCGCGGCGGGCTACGTCATCTATGGTTCTGGCACGGTGCTGGTGTTCTCCACGGGCGATGGGGTGTTTGGGTTTACCCTCGATCCCAGCGTGGGCGAGTTCTTTTTGTCCCACTCCAACCTTCGGCTTGCGCCTTCGGCGAAGGTGTACTCGGTCAACGAAGGGTACTGGGGCGCATGGGATCCGGCGCTCCAGGACTATGTGGCCTCTTTGAAGGTGGAAGGCGCCGGCTACAAAGCCCGGTATATCGGCTCGCTGGTGGCGGACTTCCATCGCAACCTGATCAAGGGTGGGCTGTTTTTGTACCCGGCCACCCAGAAGAGCCCGAAGGGCAAGCTCCGGTTGTTGTATGAAGCGTTCCCGATGGCGTTTCTGGCAGAGGCGGCTGGCGGGGCGGCGACCGACGGCCGCCGCCGGATCCTGGACATCACGCCGGAGCACCTCCACCAGCGAACCCCGCTGTTCATCGGAAACCAGGAGAACGTGGCGGCGGTGACGGCCGCGTTGACCCCGTCTTCATCGGGGTCCGCGCGCTGATGCAGATCGTCTGGTCGGGTGAAGTCGAGCAGATCACCGACCGCGCGTCGCGGGTCACCCTGCACAAGGCGGTGATGCGGCTTTCGCCAGCGCGCCCCGGCGCGCCGTCTCTGGCTGTGGTCCGCAAACACCTGCCGTCCGGGCCGACCCTTCCGCCAGTGCTCCTGGTCCACGGCTTTGCCCAGAACCGCTATAGCTGGCACTTGTCTGGACGGTCGATGAGCGCGTGGCTTGCCGCGCGTGGCCATGATGTGTGGAACCTGGAGCTTCGTGGCCATGGCCGCAGCCAGGATCCGGCGCAGGCCCGCAACGGCGCCGAGCAGTTCTCCGACTATGTCGAGGACGTTCAGCACGCCGCCCAGCAGATGCCCGCGCCGGGGTTCTGGATCGGGCACTCGCTGGGGGGGGCTGCGATCTATGGTGCGGCCGCGCTGCTGCCGACGTTGCCCCGGGGTGTGATTGGAATTGGTGGGTTATACGGATTCGCGCAGCACAACTGGCTGATCCATCTGCTCTGCCAGCTCACGATGCGGCTGGCGGAGCTGCCGGGCGGCCGATCGCTGTCGGCGCTCCAGATTCGGACCCGGCTGGGCGGGCGGATGCTGGCCCGGCTGTATGGGGCGACGGATGTGATGGGCTACACCATCCCGCTGAGCGGCTGGTGGCCGGGGAGCATCGAGCCGGCGCTGCTTGAGGAGCGTCTGACCCGCGGCTTCGACTGGACGAGCGTGACGGTGTGGCTGGAGATGAGCCGGTGGGGGACCGGCGCGCCGTTCGACTACGACGCGCAGTGGCGGACCGCGGATGTTCCACTGCTCGTGATTCTGGGCGACAAAGATCACCTGCTGACCCCGCAGGACGGCGTGCTGGCCTATGAACGCTCGGGCAGCGGCGACCGGACCCTGATGGTGCTCGACGATTTCCACAACGCGGTCCACTGGGGGCACCTGGATCTGATCGCGGGCCGGCTGGCGCGCGAGCACGTCTGGGAGCCGATCGCGGCATGGATGGGCGATCGGAGCCCGCCAGAGAAGGGGTGAGCGAAGCGATGAGATGTGGTTTTATGCCGGCGTGCTGCCGTTGTTGACATCCAAACCCGTGCGCATAGGTTTGCGGGTGTTCTTCGCTGGACGGTGCGGACGACGCCCGGACCCGCGCAGACCGGCCTGGGAGCGGTGACCCGATATGGAGACGCTCGACGACTGGATCCTCGAAGAGATGGTGGGCAGCGGCGGCCTCGCTGAGGTCTGGCGCGCCCGCCCGCTCAACGGTGAGCGCGCCGTCGCGCTCAAGCGGCTGCGTGAGCCCGATCGTTCAGAAGCCCACCGGGAGCGGTTTCTTCGGGAAGGCCACCTGCTGCGGCGGCTGTCTCATCCCAACCTGTTGATCTGCGAAGACGTCGTCGACGGACCGCAGCCATACCTGGTTTTGGAGCTGCTCATCGGCGAGACGCTCTCTGAGCGCTTGCGCGAAGCCGGACAGCTCCCCATCGAGCACGTCCTGGTCATGGCCGACACGTTGCTGAAGACGCTGAGCTACCTGCATGATCGGGGCATCACCCACCGCGACGTGAAGTCGTCGAACGTTTATCTGTCAGAGACCGGGCGGGTGTTGCTGCTGGATCTGGGCCTGGCCACCGATCCCAACCATCCGCTGATCACGACCCTGGGTGATGTGATGGGCACCTATGCGTATATGGCGCCCGAACAGATCGCCGGGGCGCAGGTCGATCACCGCTGTGATCTGTATAGCCTGGGGGTCACGCTGTATGAAGCCCTGGCCGGCGTGCGCCCCTATCGGGCGCGCGACGCCGCCGGTTATCTGAAAGAGCACCGTGAAGGTGAGCCCAGGCCGCTGCCCCACTACCGAAGCGACATTCCGGTTCGGATGCTCGATCTCATCGCCCGTCTGATGGCCCGGGACCCTGCCGATCGGCCAGCCAGCGCCGGGATCGCCCGGGCGCTGCTGACCTCGGGCGATGACCAGCGCGCGCTCCGTCCGCCGCCGCTGATTGGCCGGCGCGCCGCAGAAGGGGCGATCCAGGCGTCCCTCGACGAATCCGAGACGGTCATCATTCACGGTGAGATCGGTTCTGGGACTGCACGAATCGCCAACTACGCCCTGACGCTGGCGCGCAACGAGGGGATGGAGACGCTGGCGGTGCGTTGCCGGGCGGGCGCGCATCCGCTGGCGCCGCTGTATGAGATGGCCCGAGACCTCACCGCGATCAGCGGTCCCGTCGATGCCAACCCCGCCGCCCTGGGGCGCGCGCTCCGGGAATTGGCCGCGGAAGCGCCTCTGCTGCTGCTCATTGAGAACATCGAGCAGGCCCCGCCGGAGACCATCGCCGAGCTGTCCAGCACGATGCGCCGGTCCCGTGGGGTGTCGGTGGTGATCACCGCGGCCAGTCCGCCAGAAGGGCTGGAAGGCCATATGGTCTACCTGCGCCCCTTGCGCCCCGAAGAGACCCGCAAGCTCATCTGCGCGATGCTCAGCACCAACAGTCCCCCCGCCGGGTTGTCCGGCCAGCTTCACCGGATCTCCGGCGGCCTGCCTGGCGTCGTCGTTCAAGGGCTCCGTGAGCTGGAAGAGCGGGGCAGTCTGGTTTGTGATGGCATCAGCGACGACGGCTCGCTGCGGTGGACGCTCGACCGATCGGCGCCGCTGGAGCCGACCTCTGCGCTCGCCCGGCTGTTCGGTGGGGTGCTCTCCGAGCTGCAGCCCAATGAGAAGCGTCTGCTTGAGGTGCTCGCCGTCGCAGGGGAGCCGATGCCGCTGACCATCGCCCTCCAGCTGGCTGGCAGTCACCCCTCTGGTGAAGAGATGGGTGTGCTGCTCCGTCGGGGCCTCGCGGACCGACAGCTGCATGAGGGCCGCGAGTGGATCAGCGTTCGCCGACCTGCGGTCGGCACCCTGGTGCGCAATCATCTGCCCGATCGGGATCGCCGTCTCCTTCATCGGGGGCTCGCCGCCTCGCTCAAGACGCTGCGAGAGAGCACCTGGCGCGATCAGCTGATTCGCTGGCATGAGGCGCACGGCGCTCCACGAAACGAAGCCGCCATCGAGCTGGCCGACCTTGGCGAAGAGCTGCATGCGCGCGGCCACCATTCGCGCGCCCTCGCCGTCCTGGAACGCGCCGCGGCCTTTGAGAATGACTCGACCATGCTGCCCGCCCGCCTCGCGATCCTTCGGGGGGAAGCCCTCGACGCGGTCGGCCGAAGAGCAGAAGCCTTCGAATCGCTGACCCGTGGTCATCGCCTGGCCAAAGAGATCGGACAAGCATCGTTGTTGGGCCGCGCCCTGGTCGGCCTCGCCCATGTGTATGACAGCAAGGGGGAGAAGAAGCAGGCCGCCGATCTGGCCGAAGAAGCCCTGAAGATCCTCAGTGAAGAGGACGACGATCCGTCGCTGCTGAGCGCCCTGCTGCTCGCGGCAGGCTACCACCGACTGTCTGCACGGCGTGAATTGGCGGCGAAGCTATATAACCGGTGTATTGATCTCGCGGTGGACCAGGACCGGCGAGAATATGCAGCGATGGGCCACGGTGGGTTGGGGGCGATGCTCGCTGAGGACGGCCACCTCAAAGATGCGATCATGCATATTGAGCAGGAAGCAGCGTTCGCACGGCTGAATCAGCTGCCGAGCCGGCTGGCGCCGACCTTGTTCCGGCTGTCGACCTGTTACCAACGAAAAGGTGAGATCGACCTTGCGATTGAGGCGATCAATGAGGCGGAGAAGGTCGCTCAGGGGGCCGAGCTGCCCTATGAGTACGCCCGCGCGCGGATCGGACGGGCGAACATCATGCTGTCCATCGGGGACCTCAACCAGGCCGGCGCCCTGCTCGCAGAGAACCGGGTGGCCCTTCAGCCCTCGTCCAGCGCCGATTTGAAGCTTGCATATCGCGAGGCGGTGGCCAACTACCGCTTGGCGATGGGCGATCGCCAGGCGGCGCTGGCGACGTTCCAGGCCGCAGAGCTGGACGCCAGCCGTGCCGGGCTGGCCATCGTCGGGGCGTACTTCCTCGGGATGGTCGGGGTGCTGACCGCCGATCCCGAGGCGCTGCTGGAGGCGATGGATCTGCTGGAAGATACGGGTGATCGAAGGCTATCGGCGACGTTGTTGTATTATGGCGGCACCGTGGGCGGTGATGCGGAGGTGTTGGAGTTCGCCGTCGATGAGGCGCGGGCGAGCGGCGATCGGTTCTTGTTGCTCGATGTGCTCCATGCGGTCGGCGGGACCGCGGCGCAGCATGAAGCGCGCGCGCTGGTCCAGGAGCTGGAAGCCCGGATGCCGCCGAGCCTGGTGGATAAGTTCCAGCAGCACCCCGCGGTCCGGTGGGCGAATTATACTGAACCGCCGCCAGAGCCTGAGCCATCACTTCCACCGATCTCGACGATAGACGGTGACTTCAGCCCGGACTTTGAGCTGTTGGAAGACGGTTGAGCGGCGGATCGCCCCGCTGTCGTCAACATCGTGCTAGATTGGGGCAATCGAAACCGGAAGGAGACCGATGCCCCCTAGACGCAGACGAAATCGCTCCCCGCGATATCTGGGCTTGAACTTATCCTGGGCCCCACGGAACCCCTCGGGTGGGGCGGTGATGGAGCCCACCCCTGATGGTGGGGTCAAGCTTATCTCAACCACCTCGTTGCGCTCGCATGAGGACATTCTGACGTGGATCTCACGAAATCGTGGGCGGGCGGGCGCTGTCCTGGCGGTCAACGCGCCGCTCATCGTGGAGAACACCTCTGGCGGCCGGCCGGCCGACAGCCTTGTCGTCGAGCACTTCTCTAACAATCAGATCGACGATTACCAGGCCAACACCGTCAACGCTTCTCACCCGCGAACCATCGGCCGTGCGCTGATGCGGATGGGCTTCGATCCCGACCCCACCGCCGAAGGCGATCGGGTGATTGAGACCTACAACCGCCCGACCCAGATCCTGCTGTGGGACCTGGATCGGCCGATTCGCCTCAAGACCGGCCCGGTCGGTGCGCGCAAAGACGCCGTCTCACGCTTCCGCGAATTGCTCGCCGACAAGCTGTCCGACGCAGTCCCTGAGCTGGAACCCAGCCCAGCGTTGAACCGGCTGCTCCGTGCAGATCTCCCCAGCTCCAACGGCTCTCGGGTTGGCGAGCTGGAAGATCGCCTGGAAGCTGCGTTGTCCGCATATGTTTCCGCGTACCTCGCCCTCCGCGGCCCTCAGGACTGCGCCTTCCTCGGCGATCTGGAGAGCGGATACATCCTCCTGCCCACCGGCCGATATCCCGCCAACTATGGCGAAGAGCCCGAGGCCCCTGAGGAGGACGCGGTCGTCTATGTCGACGAAGACGGCAACGAGCTTCCGCCAGAAGACCTCGAAGAGATCGTCTACGTCGATGAAGACGGCAACGAGATCCCCGCCGAAGATATCGGAGAGGGTGAA
>JBCBLB010000208.1:0-13786 GCA_038520555.1 Myxococcota bacterium
CCCGCGCGCAGCGCGTTGAAGCGGATCGGGCCGTTCTCCGACATTCCCGCCGTCCGCCAGAGCATCGAAGCCGTCGCGAAGACGCCGCGGGCAGAGACGCTCCAGCCATACCTGGAGTGGGCAGCGAAGAGCGTCGATGAAGCCTGGGCCGATGCGCTCTTCGCGCATCGACACGCATCAGCGGCAGAGACACCCGCTGAAGAAACACCCGCTGAAGAGATGCCTGCTGAAGAGATGCCTGCTGAAGAGATGCCTGCTGAAGAGATGCCGGCGAAGAAGCCGTGGTGGAAGATCTGGTAGCGAGCCGTCTCCTTGCGGCCTGTTTTGCTTCCTTGCGAGGGAGCGCAGGCTGTCAGGGTCGCCGAGATCATCGGGCGAAGGAGAAGCTCCAGACGTTGTGGCAGTTCTCGCACTCTTGGAATTCGGGGTTGCCGAAGGGGTGGGGGAAGATCTGATTTCCGCGGGCGGCGGCGGGGCCATGGCAGTCGCCGCACCGGGTGCTCAGTCCGACCCACCGCTGGTTGGTGTGGCAGGAGATGCAGGGGACGACGAAGTGTTTTCCGCGGAGGGGCCACGCGGTCATGTTGTGGTCGAAGCGGGTGATGGTCCACTGATCGGCGCGGTGACAGTCGCCGCAGATCCGTCCGGCCTGCCCGGCGTGGGGATCGGTGTGGCAGCTTACGCACAGCGGCAGCGGATCGGCGGCGCCCGCGGCGTGGCAGCTCGCGCAGCTCTGATCGCGGTGGTTTCGGTTGAGCGGCCACCCCACAGAGGCGTGCGCGAAGACGGCGGGCGAGCGGGCCTCGTCGAACCCGGTGTGCGACTCCAGGTGGCAGCTGTCACAGGATCGCCGAAAATCACCGTGGGTTGGGATATGACAGGTCGAGCACGTCGCATCGGCGACCATCGACATCCGCTCACCGTTGTCCCCGGTGTGGCAGGAATCGCAGTCGATGTTGTCGTGCCGCCCGGTCAGCGTGAACCCGGTGGTGGCATGATCGAAGTTCGGGACGGGCCGAAAGCGATCGACGGTGTGGCAGTCCTCACACTGCGCCCCGAGCTTGCCGCGGTGCCGATCGACATGACACCCCGCGCACTCCAACGGCAGGTTGACCAGGCGTTTGCCGGTGTGGCACTGGGCGCACGCGACCTCTCGGTGTTGTCCTTCCAGGGGAAAGCGCGTCTGCTCGTGGCGGACGAGATCGAAGGTCGAGGGGCTCCACTCGGCCGTGGTGTGACAGCTCTCACAGACGAGATCCTGCGTGTCCGGGTGCGGGTTGGCGTGGCAGTGGGCGCAGGAGCCCTCTGCCGCCATCGGGCTTGACCCGTGGTTTTGCGCCGGGGTGGGCTGTGCGAACGTCATCAACGTGATCAACAGAACCAGCAGCGCGCTGGGGATGCCCAGGCGACTCATCACCACTCCTTCCAGCCGATGATGCCGGCCTGAATCAACCCTCGAATTTCGCTGTCTTCGACATTGTATTCGACGTCGAGGCCGGCGAACCACCCCTCACCGGAGTAGTACCCCTGCCCGAAGACGATCCGCTGTGCCTGGAGCGTAAAGGGCGACAGATCCGGGCTCGTGGTGGCGTCTGCCTGTCGCGACGAAGACGGGGTCACCGCGCGCTCGATAAAGCTTCCGCCGGCGGCGAGGTCCAGCCCGCCGGTGCGATATCCCGCTGACGCAGACCACAGCGTTCGGTCGAAGACGCCCTCGCTGTCTTCGAAGGAGACGGCGTCAAAATACAGCCGCCCGCGCAGATAGAGCCCGTCGATGCCGAGCTCTTCCCCATAGAGGAGCAGCCCATAGCGTTGCTCGACGCCTTCGGGTCGAAGCCGGACCCGATAATCGCCCTTCAGCCAGCCGAACCGCCCGAGCGCTGCCGACACGCGGGCGCGGTTGTCGGTGAAGTTCGGCTCATCGAGGCGCGCGCTGCCCAGGTCACCCGCAGCATAGACGCCGACGCGCTGGTGGTGGAAGAAGTAGTCCATCCGGAGCGTCGGTGAGGTTCGCCAGTGCGCGTACCCCGACGCGTTCCACAGCCCGGCAGACGCGACCTGGAGATCGAAGTCCGCCCAGGTGGGCCCGACGGTGTAGCTGGCCCGCTGGGCGAAGGCGACCTGGCCCCCCACGGTGACGCCCGACGCGGGCAGCCCAGAGGCGCTGACCAGAAAACTGGGCGCGGCATAGGTCTCGGGCTGGTTGAGGAAGATGACCGCCTCATCCTCAGAGAACGTCCCGAGGGCAGTCACCTGCAGCTTCTGCCGCCGCAGGTTGATCGAGGCGCCCGCGGCAGGGAGCACCTGTGAGAAGGGCACGTTCTCCAGAGACGTGGTGATCGCGCGCCGGCCGCCGAAGGCGGAGAGGGACAGCTGCGGGTTGAGCTGGAAAGACGTCCGCAGCCCGGTCACCGGGAGGAACGTCACAGAGGGCGGGCAGAACTGCCCGACGCCCACCGTCCATGTGTTCGGGCGGATCGCGAATTCGGCCTCTGCACGGTACAGCCGTCGCAGCGCACGGTTCTGGATGTCCCCGCCGATCGGCTCGCGGTCACGGTAGTCGACGAACAGCCGGAGGCGATCGTCCAGGGTGACGAGCCTGCCGCGGACGTTGAAGCCAAGCTCGTTCGCGGTCAGGGTCTCGGGTTCGCCCGCGTTCGGCTCGGTCGACGCGGAGCTGGCGGTGAACCCATAGGCGGTGATCTCCCCCTGGAATTCGTCTGCCAGGGCGGCGTCGAGCAAGACCAGGAGAGAGACGATCGCGATCATCGGTTCGCCGGTGCGAAGGTTTCGCCGTGGTACGTCTCCACCACGACTCCAGCGCCCTCTAAGAAGGCCTTCGGGAGGATGCCACCCGCGAAGATGAAGACATAGTCGTTGGGCAACGCCTGGACATCGCCGCCCATCTTCAGCATGACCACATCGGTGCCAATCTCAGCGACGTTGGAGCTCAGCATCAGCGCAACCTGTCCCGCATCGACGGCGGCGTTCAGGCGCTTGCCGTTCTTTTTCTTGATTCGGGAGAAGCTCCCCTTTCGGTAAGAGAGGTGGACTGTGGCGCCGCACTCACCCAGGGCGATGGCGGCTTCCACCGCGGAGTCGCCGCCGCCGACCACCAGGCAGCGCTGTCCTGTGTACCGCTCGGGTTCAAGCAGGCGATAGGTCACCTTCGAGAGGTCTTCGCCAGGGACGTTGAGCTTGCGGGGGGTCCCCCGGCGGCCCATCGCCAAAATGACGCGGTGGGCGGCCAGATCGCCGGCAGACGTCTGGATCGAGAAGATGCCGTCGTCGCGCCGTTGGACCCGATCGACCCGGACCCCGGACCGGATCTTCAGGCCGGTCTTGTCGAGGATGTCCTGCCACGTTTCCAGCAGCTGCTCTTTCCGAACCTCACCGAAGCGGACGGCGCCATAGAGGGGAAGCTTGACCGGGCGGGTCATGACGAGCTTCTGTCGGGGATAATGGAGCACGGTCCCACCCAGCGTCTCCTGATCGACGGTGACGACGTCGAGCCCGGCCTGCATCGCACGGAGTGAGGCGGCGATCCCCGCGGGGCCTGCGCCGATGATGAGGACCTGGTGAACCCCGTCCGATTTGGGGATGCGCTGCTTACAGACCGCGTCCATGCACTGCAGCGCCTGGGTCATGGCGTTGTAGATCAGGCCCATCCCGCCAAGCTCACCGACGATGTATAGCCCGGGGACATTGGTCTCAAAGTCAGAAGAGAGCACCGGGATGTCGATGCCCCGTTTCTCCGTGCCGATGACGAGCTCGATGGCGTTGACCGGGCAGGCGCGCATGCACTCGCCGTGGCCGATGCACGAGGTGGGGTTGACCACCGCCGCTTTGCCATCGATCAGGGCGAGAACGTCGACCTCAGGGCAGACCGGGATGCACGAGCCAGAGCCGATGCACAGATCCAGGTTGATGCGAGGATACAAGCTGGGCGGGAGCGCGCCGGTCTTGCGGGCGTGTTCCAGATCGCCTTGCGCCTTGCGGGCGGCGTGACGCCCCCGACGCAGGCTCCACAGCGTCGCAGCAGCGACCCCGATCAGTCCAACAGCTCCGATCAGGAGTACGATCTCCAGTTCCACAGGTGGCCCCTCTGTCACAGAATCCTACCATGAAGGATTTGCAGAAGTCTGTGGGGTGATGCATCATCCCTTTGTGAGCCGCGCCCTGCCCATCCTCTATTTTCTGATTCTGTTGTTCGAGCTGATCGGACTGTCCTGGTATTTTGCCACCCATGACGTCGCGCCCTCCGGCGCGCTGAGCGTCCTGCTGGGTTGGGTGGGGTTGGGCTCAATGATCGTCATGCTGGTCTACTCGATCGCGCGACGTTCGCGGGCGCTGCGACGCATGATGCGGCTGTCCTACTGGCTGCATCTGCATATTTTCCTTGGGCTCCAGGGGGTCTTGCTCATCGGGTTCCACTGCGCCCATCTGTTCACCCGCGCAGCGCCGATTCACTGGCTCAACCCCGGTGTCCTCAACTTTATCGCGGTGGTCATCGTCTTCTTCTCCGGTATCTTCGGGCGGTATCTGTACGCGTGGTTGCCCCGGAAGATCAGCGGCGAGCAGATGGCTGAGCGTGAGGTGGACGAAGAATTGGCGAACCTCGACGAGCCGCTCCCCCCTGCCGTTGAGCAGCTGTGGGGTGACGCGCCAGGGGGCCGCGGCTTCATCGCGATGATCGGGGCCGACCTGCGAACCCGCGCGGCGCTCCGGGCCGTCTCGCGCATGGACCTGTCCGCGCGGGCGTTGGCCCTGGCGAAGCGAAAGGTCCGCCTGATGCGCCAGCGCGCGGTGCTGCGGAGCACCCAGCGGCTCTTTCGATACTGGATCGTGCTGCACCGACCGCTGGCGGGGGCCATGTACGTCCTCTCCCTCGTCCATGTGGCGCTGGCCTACATGTTCTCGCCCTCCCTTGGCACCTGAACCGCGGATCGAAGATGTCAACAATGCGCACCCCCTCCTCGCTTCAGGTGGTCCTTTTGCTCGCCCTGTCTGCGTTCGTGATGGCCAGCGGGGGGCTGTCGTTTTTGTCCCCCGGCCCGCTGGGCGACGGTCATGCCCAGTGGGCCAGTGACTGCGAGCGCTGTCATCTGGTCTTCGAGGGGATCCCAAACGGCCGCTGCCTGGACTGCCATGATGGCCTCAACGCGCGGATCACGGCGAAAGAAGGCTTCCACGCATCGGTCGCCGATCAGCCCTGCATCAACTGTCACACCGATCATGGCGGCCGACAGGCCCCCTTGACCCGCGCAGACGCCCGAAAGCGATTCCAGCACGCCTCGACCGGCTTCGCCCTCGTCGGCGCACATGGGAAGGCCGAGTGCGCGGACTGCCACGAGAAGCCCATCGATGAGATGGTCCCGAGCTGCCTGCAGTGTCATGAGGACCACCACCAGTCCGCCCTCGGCCCGGCGTGCGAAGACTGCCACACCGCGAACGGGTGGGACGTCGGGCTCAAGACCCTCGCCGAACACAACCTCTCGATGACGGGCGGCCATCAAGGACAGGACTGCGAAGACTGCCATCAACACGGCGAAAACCTTTATTCGCCCATCTCCTGCGCGAATTGCCATGATCAGGGGCACGGCGGCACAGACGCGCTCTGTGAGAACTGCCATCAGGTGAGCGGCTGGAAACCCGCTGAATTTGATCATGGGCCCTGCACCTGCGCGTTCCCCGGCGCTCATCAGACCGTCGGCTGCCTGTCCTGTCATGAAGGCTTCGGGTTCACCAACACCCCGACCCTGTGCAGCGGCTGCCATGAGTCGGAGCGGCGTCATGAGCCGCTCGGCGAGTGCAGCACCTGCCACAACGCCCTGTCATGGTCTGACAACCACTTCAACCACAACGCGCCGTCGGTGCGCTTTCCCCTCAACGGCGAGCATCTCTCCGTCGACTGTAGCGGCTGCCACGAGACAGAGGGGGTCTTCACCGGAGCGCCCGCCACCTGCGCGGGCTGCCACCAGGAGATCGGCGATCTGATGCACGGAGACTTCGGCGCCTGTGAGCAGTGCCATGTCACCAGCGGCTTCGAAAACACCACCTTCGATCACGATACGACGGGCTTCTCTTTGACAGGACAGCACGCCACGCTGGGCTGCCAGGACTGCCACGCAGAGAAGGTCGACGGATTCCCCGCTCCCCCCTCAACGGACACAGACACGCGCCGGTGATGAACGCATTATGGAGCCGCGACGCCTCCGTCGACGTAGCTCTGACGCTTGATCACCGCACCATCCGCGTCCCACCAGATCCACTCGCCGATCTGTACATCGTGCACGTAGTCACCCTGACGCGCCTGTTGGCCGTTGGGGTGCCATACCGTCACGGTCCCATCATATTTGCCCCCGACCAACACCGCGTCTTCGGCGAGCTGGCCGTTGGGGTGCCATCGACGCCAGCGGCCCGCTTTTCGGCCGGCGTGGTAGTCGCCTTCGCTCTTCTTCTGGCCGTCGGGCGCGTACCATGTGCTCCATGACCCGACCTTCTCGCCATCTTCGTAGCGCCCTTCCTCGGTCAGGACGCCGGCAGACCACGATCTCCAGATGCCGACCTTCTGGTCTCGTTGGTATCGGCCCTGCATGTTGACGCGCCCGTCGCGGTCCCACCAGGTCCATTGACCGACCTTCTCACCGTCTTCGTAGCGCCCCTCGCGTTCTGGGGAGCCGTCCGGGTAGGTCGCGTGGAGGACGCCATGGAGGACACCATCCGGGCGCGCGCAGACCTGGCCTTGATAGGCCACGTCCGTCGCAGCGATGGGCACAGTCCCGTCCGGGCACTCGATGGGACCCATGGAAGGAGATGGGGCGGGCTCAGTGGGGGGCATGGCGTCGTCCAACGTCAGAGGGGCGGGGGCGCACCCGAAGACACCCCACCCGATCCCCCCAACCGCGAAGAGGATGCGCCAGCGGGCGGGCAAGCTCAGTTGCTCAGGCTCTGGTGACCCAGATCGCGAAGGGTCAGGTTGCGCACCTGATCCCATGCCTTGTCGACGCCTTCATCCCAGTTTGAGTCGATGACGTCCTGTTCGTGGGCGCCCTCAATCCAGCCCCAGTTGTTCGCGTCGATGTTGCGTTCAAGCGCGAAGTTGGCCAGCGCCCACTTCGCGCGCGATTCCCATGTGCCGGTATATTCGAGGCTAGACTCGTCCGAGGGGTTGAGCCCGACCGAGGTGGAGCCGAAGTCGGTGAACATGATGTTCATCGTTCGGGGGACCTTGATGTCCCCGATCCGCCGATCGAGGTTGTAGTTGCGCAGCTTCTCCAAACCCACCCCCTCCAGGTTGGCGAAGCGGGGCAGCGTCACGTTCCAGTTGGAGTTGATCGTCAGCCGGGAGAGGTGCAGTCGCCCTTCGGTGGCGTCGCCGTAGCCCATGTCGCCCATCTCGTCGCGGTGCCCCGTCCCCTCGCCGCGCCCTTCCGCCGTCGCGGAGACGTAGGCGTCGAGGATCTCGTTTCGCTGGGCTTGCTTGACCTGCGCCGGTGAGTTCGCCATGTTGCGCGCGAAGGTGACCAACAACTGGGCGACGGTCTCATTGATCATGATGCCGCGCATCACGCCGACCGCGTTGGGCCAGCCGGTTCGCATCGCGGAGATGTGGTTGCTGACGAACGTGGTCGCGTCGATGACGTTGTTACCGCCGCCGAAGAAGCCAGGGAGCGCAGTGATGACGGCCGCGCCGCCTGCGATCATGGCGCCCGCGAACGGGCCGGTGCCCGCCGCCAGCGCCGCAGATCCTGCTGCGACACCAACCGCCAGCGCGGCCAGCGCGAACTTCTCGGCGAATGACTGCGGGTCTGAGCGCCCCAGATCCGTCCGCATGTCGTTGGCCGCGTCGATCTTATGATCGAGGATGCCCCGGTTGTTCCAGTCACCGTCGCCGACGTAGATGTCTTCCGCCAGCTCCTTGCACTCGTCCAGGGACATCTGCTGGATGTCTGCCGGTACCGGGATCATCTGGATCGCCTTCATCTGGACGCCCGTCGACCCGCCGCCGCTCCCGCCGTCCGGACCAACGATCTCATCGAGCATCTCTTCAATCGAATTCCCCGACATCACTTCCTGCGCGAGCGAGTCCGCCTGCTGCTCGAACGCGTCGCCAGGCGTGCCCTGGCCACCCGAGGGGCCGACGCCGTTGGTCTGCAGATAGGCGTGGATCACCTCATGAGCGGTGTCATAGAGGTCCGGCGAGGAGCCGAAGACCACATCCGAGCCATATGCGAAGTGCTTCGCACCCATCTCTGCTGTGGACCCGCTGTCCATATGGGCAGTCAGGTGGCTGATGTCGTGTCGACCAAAGGCCGCCTGGAGCTGCTGCTGGTGAGGCAGGCTGGTTGCTGGGGCGCTCACCCCGCTCTCAGCAGCGTCCTGGACTTCATTCGGTGTGCGTTGACGGCGTGACTTCATCTGGACCTCTCCTGAACGTCAGAAGGACGGAAAACCCTCGGGGATATCCTAACAAACCCCCATCGGTCCGCTATCACAGTCCTCCTTCGTCGCATCCTTGAAGACGCCGATGAGCCCTCCACAGGACCCCATCACAACCCACCGCCAGCGTGATATCTGCTCAGATCGTCACACGATCGACGCATTGGAGGGCTGTGGGTCTCCAAAAATCGTTCGCGCCGCCTGCTGCAGTGTTTCGGGGTGTTCAGGTGCGATGGGCTCGATGAGCTGGGTGATAACGCGCATATCTTCTGCAGCGGGCTGCGCAACTTCCAGGGCGGGGACCGCCGCAGAGAGGCGTCGCGCGACACGGTTCGCCGCGAGCGCGTCGCGCAGCCGATCGCGCCCCAACGCCGCCAGCGCGCCAAGGTACCAGAGCGGCGCAGCGTCAGGGTGCCGCTGTAACGCGCGGCCTGCGACCGCGAAGGCGTCCTCATGCGCGCCATCCGCGAGCAGATAGACCAACCACGCCTGCCACACCCCCGGCGCGTCCGGCGCGCGTGCTGCGGCTTGCGACTGCGCCCGTGCGGCACGCTTGAACGCTCCTGCGTTCGCCTCTGCTGCGCCCAACACCACCCAGTGGCCCGCCATGTCGCCGTTTATCTCCACAAGACGCCGGGCCGATTGCGTCGCGGGCTGTCCGCTTCGAAGCCGCGCGGTCGCGTCATGCTGGAGCACCTCTGCGAGTCCAGGACGGCGCGCCAGGATCGCCTGGCTGCGGGCGATCACCTCATCGTCTGCGCCCTTCGCGGCCAGCACCCGCAGCTCCAGAAGCTGCGCGTTGAGCTCATCCCCATCGTAGCGGCGGATCGCGTCAGCGGCCAGCAGCGCGCCGCGCAGATCCCCGCGCTGCCAATGCGCCAGCCCCAGCGCATGCCAGACCGCTGCCGTGCGTGGGTGCTCCCGGACTGCCGCTGTGCCGATCCGGACTGCGTCGTCGGCGTCGCCCTGGCCGAGCGCGGCATAGATGAGGTGCTCCCAGACCCATGCCGCGTCTGGGAAGCGCGGGTGCGCGCGCCCCATCAACATCGCGAGCTGGCGCCAGCGGCGCGCGGTGACCAGCGCCGCAGCGAGCTGCTGCCAACCTGCGGGCGCGTCTGGATCGGTCTTGACCGCCTGCGCGCCAAGCTGGAGCGCCTCATCGGTCTGTCCTGCCGCCAGCGCCATCTGGCATCGCCGTACGAGCTGCGCCAACGGTGTCTGTGTGGTGTCCGATCCATCGCTCATCTCGCAGCCCTCCACATCTTCGACCGTAACGCGAGCAGCGCGCGCGTTGCATCCGCTCGGTCCCCGCCGATCTGTGACAGCGCTCGCTCGACGGTATCGCTGTCTTTGGTCTGATGGGCGGCGAGCGCCCAGAGCAGCAGGATGCGACGGCTCGGCGTCGCCTGTGCCAGCTTCGCGCAGCGCAACGTGTCCCCCGTTGCCAGCGCCATCAGCATACCCAACCACTGAAGCGGCTCCGCAGCCGCTTCAGTGAGGTGATACCAGAACGACGCCCGCCGCGCCGTGGGGAACCCAGAGAGCGCCCAGATGACCTCGGCGTCGGGCAAGACCGTCCGATCATCCACCAACCGGTTGGCCTTCTCTGGTATGCCTCCGGCGACGCTGATCGCAGCGCGCACCAACGGAGCGGCATCCTCCTCACCCGGTCGCTGCGCGTCTGTCGACTGCAGGGCCGATGCCAGCACTGTCCATCGGCTCACGGTCTCCGCCGGTGCTCCGTGGGCCTGCATCCCTTCGATCGCCATCACACACAACGCCGGCTGCCGGGTTGACAGTCCCCATCGCGCCAGGGCGCGCCATCCACGCAGATCGTCGGGCGCTTCCCGGAGCGCGGCCTGAATGTCTTCGATCGTCGGGTGTTCCTGCGTGGCCAGCTGCAACCGCGCTGTGAGGCCCGCTGGCGCCTGCTGCTGCGCCGCGCGGCGCAGCTCTGCCCACCGCCACGCAGAACCCAACGCTTCGGCGACATCCATCAACATGGTCCAGCACGCCGGACGTTGCCGATCCAGAGCCAACGCCTTCGCTGCGGCGGGATAGGCGCGGTCGGGTTCACCTGTATCGAGCGCGCGTTGTGCGTCGATGAGAAGGATCATCAGCCGCTCCTGAGGCGCGGCTGGCTGGTCCCGCCACACCGTCAGCCAGTGATCGAGGCGGCGATCGGGCGTCTGCGCCAGGACAGACAGCAGCTGACCGGGGTGCCGGGGTGCGTCCTGCATCAGCGCGTCGGCGAGCGCGCTGGCCTGCTCTGCCTGACCGGTTTCCGACAGGGCGACGGTGAGGTGCAGTCGGCTGGAGGCGTCTGATGCGTCGGTGTCTCGGAGTTGTGCGATCACCGCATCGAATCGTCCTGCCGCGAGGAGCGCCTCGCGGCGAAGATGCGGCGGCCCGCCCTCGCCGAGCGCCGTGAGCGCCTGCAGTGGGCGGTCGGCGAGGAGAAGCTGTCGGGCGAGGAGGGCATCCAGCGCCGTGTCCGCCCCGAACGATGCTCGGGCGCGCGCGCATCGTTCGATGGCTTCGTCTGGTTCGCCGTCCTGCTGGAGCGCCAGCGCGAGCCGCTCCAGCCGCGCCGCCGATGGCTGACGCCGCCACTGTCGCTCCATGGCTTCGGCCATCCCATCCAGGCGGCCGAGTTGAGTCAGCGCCTCTGCGGCGGCGTCGTGACCCGCACCATCCGTGAAGACGCACCAACGCAGCGCCGCCGTCAGCCGCGCCGTCACCCAGCGCTCTGGCACGAACGGCTTCGCGCGCGCCGCCAACTCAAGGGCTGTCTGTATCCGGCCGTCGGCGATCAACCCCCATAGCATCGGCTCGATCAGGACATCTTGTGGCCCATGCCGCCGCCAGAGCGGCCCGGCGATGGACAGACAGAACCGAGGGGCCGCAGAGAGAATCAGCCCTCGGCACAGCCATCGCCCCCGCTCCATAGATGGTTTTTGTTCAAAGTATTTCTTTAACCTTGTTAATCCTGATTCTGTGTCACCAGCGGCGCATTGGGCCAGGCCGCTCAGCCATCCGGGATCGTTCCGTAGCCAACGCATCGCTCCTGCTGGATCGCCGAGCATCAGGGCGATCCGTCCGAGCGTATTCGCCCGGCGGGGGTGGTCGGCGACGAGCGGGGACACGAACGCCGCGGCGACGGCTGAAGCGCCGAGACGCCGGAGCAGCAGCGCCATCGCACATGCTTCGGCAGGGACAGGGTCGTTGGCGGAAATCAGATCGAAGAAGGGCCAGTCCAGCAATGCAGGCAGGTCCGCGAGGTTGATCTCACCGTCCTTCAAGGCGTTGAGGAGGGTTGCCGTCACGGAGCGGCCCGAGAGCCCCGCTGTGAGGAGCCGAAGGCATCTCCCGCGTGTGTCGTCAAGGGCCGCCAGTCGCACACAGATCGACTCCAGGTGCGTCCGCAACATGTCGTCGTCGGGGAGGGGAGACGAGAGGTGGCGCATGATCGCCACGCCCAGCGCGACCCAGGCGTCCGGGCGTCGGCTCAGCGCGCGCTCGATCTCTCCCCGTCGGTGGTGATCGTCGCGGAGAGCCCGTGTCATCGCGTCGATCAGCGCGGGAAGCAGCCGCGCCTCGTCCGCGAAGCCACAGGTGAGCGCCTGGAGAGGCCGGCCCAACTGCAACTCAAGGGACATCCGCTCCTCGGCCAGCGCTGCTGACGAGACCGGTGAGAGGTCGTCGAGGATGCGGCGAGCCAGGGCGAGGTCGCCCTGGTCCAACGCGACGGCGGCTTGTAGAACGCGCGCTTCTTCGCGGTTCGGTTTTAGAACCATCGCCTGCGCAATATGCTGCTTCGCTGCTTCAATATCTTGGGATTGGATATGAATTCGGGCCAGGATGCACTGTGCCGCGGCCGTGTCTTTCGCGCGTCCAGCGGCCTGGAGGGCGTGGTTGAGCCGCCCGGCGGCCAACGCTGCGCGGGCCAGGGGCTCTGGTTCGTCTCGCGCGATCGCGAGGCCAAACCGGCTGAAACGCCTCCCCCAATCGATGAGCACATCCTCATCAGGCAGCGCTGGGGTGGCGATCAGCTCATCCGCCAACATCTCCGCTGCGGCGTCGATGACCGACCCCTGACGGGCTGCGGCGTCGGTCATCGCGGCGAGTGTTTGTGCGGAGAGCAGAGGCAGACGCGCAGCCAGCCGCGCGCGTGCCGCCGTCGGGGAGAGCGGCTGCGTATCAGACAACCGCGGCTCCGTCGATGACGGGCGCGTTGGTGGCGTGGTGTCCCAGAAGCTCCCGGTGCTCTTGAACATCTGTAGCTCTGCGAGCACCTCTGCGGCGTTCTGGTAGCGATCGCGTCGCTGCGGCGCCAGCAACCCATCGATCAACGGGCGCAGCTGCGGAGCGAGCTGCGCATGCCACGGCAGATGGTCGGTCGGTCGGAGCTGCGCCCGCAGCGGCGCGTCCCGTGGGAACGGGCGCTGCCCGGTGAACAGATACACCAACACAGCGCCCAACGCGTACAGATCGGCGCGACCGTCCAGCCAACCGCAGCCGCCGATGAGCTGCTCTGGCGCGCTCCAACCCGGCGTCCCGCCAGAGGCCACCTGCGGATCGCCGATCGTCGTCGCCAGATCGAAGTCGACCAGGACCGCGCCCCGTCGCGAACTCCACAACACATTGCGCGGCTTGATGTCTCGATGAACAACCCCGGCAGCGTGAAGCGCGACACAGGCTTCGGTCAGGCGGATCGCTGCGTCGAGTCGATCGGCGGCGGATAGCTCGGTGATGACCTCGGAAAGCGCGCGCCCGTCGAGCCACTCCGTGACCAACGCGACCCGACCGGAGAACCGGGCGCACTCCCGAAAGGCCACGATCCCCCCATGAGACAACCGAGACAGCAGCGCCCCGCTGCGCTCCAACGGGCTGGCTCCCAGGGGTTGACAGAGCACCCCCTCGCCCTCCGGGATCAGGTCGAGCTTCACAGCGAAGGCCTGGTTCGGGTGCGCGATGTCCCACACCTTCAGCAGCGGGTCGCGGTGGCGGCGCGCCGACCGATCCGCTCCGAACAGGACGCGTTCGATGACGTAGCGCTCGCCCAGCACCCCGCCTGGGCAGATCGCCGCCAACCCACCACTCGAAATGTGCGTTTTCGCCTGCATTGAAGAGATGGTATCCGAAACCGGAAGCGCGCGACGTTTGTACCGGTCTTCGGATGACCCTTCCCATTGGAAGCCGTTGTCAGGAATCTCGATATCATCTGGGACATCCGCTATAAAATCAGCGTCTATCGTCTGCTTCGGGAAGGGGGTATGCCGATGAGGTGGATATGGTGTGTGTTCCTGGTCTGGCTCATGGGGTCGATCGTTCAGCCCTCAAC
>JBCBLB010000528.1:0-6997 GCA_038520555.1 Myxococcota bacterium
GATGTCGAGCTCGGTGAGGACCCGGTCGACCTCGGAGTACACTTCTTTGTTGGAGACGTCTCGGGGGAACCGCAGCCGGCCGGAGTAGTACAGGCTCTCTTCGACCGTCAGCTCGGGGTTGACGAGGTCATCCTGGGGGACGTTGCCGACCAGCGAGCGGTCGAGCGTGAGCAGCTGGTGGAAGTCCTGGTCGTTGAGCAGGACGTCGCCGGTGTCTGCGGGGGTGATGCCGCTGATGGCGTTGAGCAGGGTGGTCTTTCCGGCGCCGGACGGCCCGACGAGGGCGACGACCTCGCCGGAGAAGACGGTGAAGCTGACGTCATCGAGGAGGACGATGTCGCCGATGCGCCGGGAGAGGCTGCGGACGGAGAGCGACGAGAAGCTGCGCTCGCCGAAGACCGCGACCTCCCCGTCGATCAAGCGGAGGGTGTACGGTCCGATCCGGAGAGGGGTGTCGGCGTCGAGGGGGGCGCTGCTGACGGCGGCGCCGTTGACGACGATGGGCCGTCCGCTGCCCAGGTCTTTGACCCGCCACGTCCCCCCAGAGAGGACCAGGGCGGCGTGTCGGGGGGCGACCTGGGGATCGGGGAGCACGAGGTCACACGACGGCGACCGGCCGATGAAGATCTGCTCGCCCTTCAGCGGCAGGCGGACGTCGCCGGCGACATGGCGGGGGTCGTGCTTCTGCAGCAGGGCGCTGACCAGCAGACCGTCGACGCCCAGTTCCTCAGCGGCCAGCCGGAGGCGATCGACCTCATCGGCGTTGATCTGGGCGTCGGCAGAGGCGACGGCGAACAGCGTGTCGAGCATCAGCAGGGACGCGGAGCTGCCGTAGCGGCGGCTGAACCCGGTGAGATCCAGCTCATCAGAGGCTTCCCCCCGAAGCCGCGCGGCGGCTTCGGGGCCGAAGCGGGTCTCGAAGGTGTACAGCTCGAAGGGGGAGATCTGGGCGCGGTACTCGGGCGCCTGGCACAGGGTGAGCAGCGCGTCGGCCAGGGGGCCGCTCAGCCCGGTCCGGGCGCGGACGGCGGCCAGCAGCTCCTGCCGCTCCTTGATGGAGGGCTCGACCAGCCGCAGGGCGTTGAGGGCGAGGCTGAGGAAGTCCACGGCGAACGCCGCAGCTTCGGGGTCCAACGACGCCGAGCGCTCAGCGAGGAGCGCTCGGAAGCGATTCAGCAGCCGTCCGGCGCCCATCCTTCTCCTGCGACCGCCGGTGCGGGGTCAGCGGTAGGTGACCGCCATGGCGATGCCGGAGGACTGCCCCTCCTCAACATCCGCGGCGTAGAGGACAACGTAGAAGGTCTCGGTGGACTCAGGCTTATACATCAGGACCGGCTCACGGTCCGACGAGCTGTCCCGCCCGAGCTCTTTGCCGTCGGCGTTGTGCAGGACGAGGTCGACATCGGCTGACGCCTTGTCGCCGCAGACCTGGAGCTTGTACTCGTTGCCGGCGTAGAGGGTGACCAGGTAGACCCGGTGCTCGCCCTCTGCCAGTGTGGCCGATGTGGCAGTACGGACGGCCCAGCCGTCGCTATAGCCGTCCCAGATCTTGGTCCGGAGGCAGGTGTCGGCTTCCTTCTCATCGGCTTGCGCGACGTCGGCGGTCGACAGCAGGCCCACAGTCAAGAGCAGAGCGGTGTGGATAAAGCGGCGCATGCGATCCCTCCGGGTTCAGAGCAGCTCAAGGACAGCGCCGGTGGCGCGGTTGATCTCTTTGACGTCGTCTGCGGTGAGCGTCTCCTTGGACGCCAGCTCCTTGAGCTTGACCAGCGTGGTTTCGAGCTGCTTGACGACCTCATCGGGCGCCTTCGCGCCCCCTTCGCGTTGGACATACTTCAGGAAGTAGTCGACCACCTGCGGCTGCTGCAGGAGCTGGTCGGCGGCGCCGAATTTCTCTTCGTTCTGGATTGCGGCGCTGACCAGGTGACTGCCCTCCAACCAGGAGCCCGCCTGAATGAGCGGGACGACCCAATCACCTGCTTCGGTTTCCAGCTCGGGGACCATGACCCCGGAAAGCTCATCGACTTCCTTGAGGAGGTCGTCGCGGTTGATGGCGTCGTTGTTGACCCGGCCGACGATGTCGTCGATGGTCGCGGGGATGTCGCTGCCTGCACCAAGCTTCTCGAAGCCCGTCTTCAGCTCGTTCATCCGGGCGGCGAATTTCTCTTTCGGGATCTCTTTGACGGTCAGGACGACCTCAGCGAGGACGACGCCAGTGCGGACGGCGACCTGATCGAGGTTCTCAGCGTCGACCTTGATGTCGCGCTCACCGACCATCGTGGCCAGCCGGCTGGTCAGCCCCGCCTTCTCCAGCGCCCGCTGCATCTCCGCGGGGGAGGGGACGAGGGTGATGTTCTCCGCGGCGGCCTTCAGCGCCGTCGGGTCGAGTTTGATCTCCGGCTTCGGCTCCGGCGTCTCCGGCTTCGCCTCCTCAGCAGGGGCTTCGGGCTCTTCAGGGGTCGAACCGTCACAGCCGGCAGACAACGCCAGCGTGAGGGTGAGAGCCAGGGAAATCCAGCGTGATGACATCTGCCCTCCAGGGGGGGAAACTCCGTACTCAATCCTGCGCCTCTCTACCAGAGCGACGATCTCATCGCTGAGACTACGAGAGTGCATCGGCCTCTGCAACCCGCGTTTCGTCAAGAACTTGACCAGAGATCCGTGCACGCCGGTCGAAACTCCGGCGTTCACTCTCCTGCGTTGGGTCGGGTCGCTGAGATCACCACGGCGGGATCCTGGCTACCCTGGCCCCCCGCGATCACCGCCGCGCGAAGCCCCACCGCCTCCACCAGGGCTCGAAGCCCCCGGGCTGGCCGCCGGATCATCGGCCAGTCGATCAGGTGGTCGAAGATGGGCGCGTCCTTCCACGGCGCCATCGCAGTCACCATCACCCGCCCCCCCACCACCAGCTGATCCCGGCACCATGTCATGATCCCCGCGACCAGCCGATCCGGCAGGAAGTCCAGCAGCCCATCGAGCACGATCAGATCCTGAGATGGCGTGCGGACCGTCGTTTGGTTCATGCTCAGCGCCGCCAGGTTGGTCTGCATCAGCCGAAGCTGCACCGAGGGCGCCCGGACGGTCTGGCCGATATCCAACGCCGAGAGCGCATCCCGATCGGCGTCCATACAGGTGAGCGTCGCGCCATGCTCTCCCAGCGAAGGCATCAGCCGGCTGATCAGCGCGCCGCTGCCGACGCCGACAAACAGGACCGACACCGCCCGCTCGGGCAGGTTGGCCAGCAACGTCTGCCCGGCCAGGTTGGTCCGGCGACGCATCGCGATCGCGCTGGGCAGCGACAACAACACCCGATCGAAGGTCTGGCCCAGCGGACCCTGGCCTTTGGGCTGGTTGAGCAGGGTGTGCGCCAGGCGACGCGCTTCGCTGCCCTCCAGGACCAACGCCCCGGTCTGCGAGCGCGCCAGAAACGGGCCCAGCTCCCGGTACAGCGCCTCCCCCGCGGCGCGCTCGCTCTCCGGGTTGCCTTTGCCGCGAATCCACCGGCAGCTGCGACGCATCAGGTTCTCGACCGCCCGCCGCATCTCCCGGATCGCGTCGCGATCCTGGGGGGCGTCCCGGAGCTTCCGCTCCGCGTTCAGCCACGCCGCCCGGGCCGGCGCGACCAGCTCGTGCGCCTCCAGCTGTGCGTTCTCTCCGCCGATGGCTTCGCCGCTCAGCCGCTCGGCGAAGACCATCTGGCTCATGCTCCGCGCCCGCTCAGCCAGCAGCTCGGCCAGGGCGCGGTAGAACTCACCAGCCAGCCAGGGCTGTGATGCCAGCTCGCGCTTGAGCGCGCCACCATCCCACACCCGGCAGCGCGCCTGCCCCGCCGCCCGGACGTCCGCCGTTCGCTGCTCCTCTTCGCCCATGAAGCCGAACTCACCGACCAACGTGCCCGGGCCCAGCGTCGACAGGATCACCTCAGGCGTCGAGCGGGCGTCGACCACCTCCAGCGTGCCCGCCTCCAACAAAAACAGCTCGTCGCCCCGCTGCCCACGGCGCACCAGGTGCTGGCCGTTCGACAGCTCGACCAGCCGCGACAAGGACAACAGCGCTTTCTGACTCTTCGCGTCGACCCGCTCCAGGAACCGCATCCGATCCTCTCTCAGCGACGCATCGACTCTATACCGTCCCTTGCGGCTCCGTCGAGGTTCAGTATGCGTCCCTCGCACGGTTCGGGGAGGAAGGTGCACGACACCCAGGCGCTCTCCATCCATCGAGACGTCGGAAATCGACACAGTGAAGGCATCGTGCTCGGCGAGGTCGAGGCGCTGCTCGCTCAATGAGGTAGTCTTGCGTCATGAGACTCTCATCGGGCCAACAGATCGGACACTACACCCTCGACTATCGCTTGGGACAGGGTGGGATGGCAGAGGTGTGGGCGGCAACGAATGGCATCCTGCGGGTCCAGGTTGCCCTGAAGGTGTTGTTCGGTGGCAACCCCATCCTCCAACAGCGACTGCTCCGGGAAGGCCGGGCCCAGGCCGCCCTTGACCACCCAAACATCCTGCCGGTTCGCGATGTCATCGACATCGACGGCTCGCTGGGATTGATCTTGCCGCTGATTCAGGGCCCTTCGCTCGACAAACTCCTCAAGAAATACCGCCCAACCTTGGATGAGGCCGTCGCGCTGTTCCTCGCCATCGTCGAAGGTGTCGGACATGCCCATGAGCGAGGACTCATTCACCGGGATCTGAAGCCGGGCAACGTCCTGTTAGAAGAACGGCGCGGACGGATCGTCCCACGGGTGGCGGACTTTGGTCTGGTCAAGGGAGACGATGGAGACGGGCAAACGCGGGCGGGGGCGGTGATGGGCACCCTTGCCTATGCCGCACCCGAACAACTCCTCGATGCCGCCAGCGTCGACCATCGCGCCGATCTGTTCTCATTGGGCGTCATCCTCGTGGAGTTGCTCACCGGAAAAAGGCCCTTTCAAGGCAGCTCGCTGCGAACGTTGTTGGACGCCTATGAGGCGGGTCCTGATCTCAGCGGTGTTCCCGAAGACCTTGAGTCGCTGTGTCTGGCTCTGCTCGCTTACGAGGAGCATCAACGGCTGCCCGACTGTGCAGCGCTCCTCGATGCATTGAGCGAGGTGTATCCACCGGTTCTGATGCCGGTGTTGGGGCTTTTGAGCGGTGTGGCGAAGGCGATGGCGGACCTGCGCACGCCTTCATCGCCGTCACGGGCCCACACTCCCGATACCTTTGCCGAGGAGCCGAACCCCAGCGTCAGCGGAACCTTCGCCGACAGCCTGTTCGACTCCGCGTCCCTGTTCGACTCCGCATCTCTGCCGCCCGAAGACACGCCGCCGCCGAAGAACAACCTGCCCGCCGAGGTCGACGCCTTCATCGGCCGGGAAGCGGCGCTGAAGACGCTCTCGGAGAGCCTCAAAGAGAGCCGCCTGGTCAGCGTCCTCGGAACAGGTGGGACGGGAAAGACCAGGTTGACGCGTCAGTACGCGCGAAGGCATCTGTCGGATTATCCCGGCGGAGTGTTCTTCTGCGATCTCTCAGAGGCAAAGAGTCTCGACGGGATCGTCTTCGTGGTCGCGGCGGCGATGGATGTGCCGTTGGGGAAGGGCGATCATCTCAAGCAACTCGGCCATGCCATCGCCGGACATGGCCAGTGTCTGCTGATCTTCGACAACTTCGAGCAGCTCGTCGAGCACGCTGCACAGACGGTGGGGGCATGGTTGCGGCGGGCCGAGCAGGCGCGGTTCGTGGTGACGAGTCGGGTGCTGTTGGAACTGGACGGGGAATATCCGCTTCGGCTGATGCCTCTCGATGAAGACGAAGCGGTCGCACTGTTCGTCGAGAGAGCGTCCAAGAAGAAGCGCGGCTTCGCGCTGAGCGACAACAACCGCGAGGTGGTGCGTCAGCTGGTGAAGCTGCTCGACGGTCTGCCCCTGGCCATCGAGCTTGCGACGGCGCGCATCAAGGTGATGAAGCCGGAGAAGATCCTCTCCCGGATGAACCAACGCTTCAAACTGCTGGCCACCGGAAAACGCAACACCGCTCAACGTCAGGCCACGCTCAGAGCCGCGATCGACTGGTCATGGGAGCTGTTGGAAGATTGGGAGAAGGCTGCTTTTGCCCAGTGTGCGGTCTTCGAGGACGGCTTCAACCTGGAGGCGGCAGAGATGGTCATCGACCTCGACGACTTCGATGACGCACCATGGGCGATGGATGCGGTGCAATCGCTGGTCGATAAGAGTCTGTTGCGGCCGGTGGGCGAGAACCGACTGGGAGAGATGCGGTTTGGGATGCTGATGAGCATCAACGAATACGCCAAAGAGAAGCTCGGTCAAATGGATTCAGCGACTGCAGATGCCGTACATGCCCGTCACCTGTCGTGCTACGCGGCGCTTGGGGAAGAGGAGGCGACAGAGGCCCTGGAGAAAGTCGGCGGAGTGGCGCGATGGTGGGCGCTTCATGCGGAGGTCGACAACCTCCTCGCCGCCCACCGATTCGCCCTGAAGGCCGAGGATCTCGACTACGCCGCCCAGGTGGCGAGCGCGCTCTATTATATTGCGATACGAAAAAAACCCGCCCTCGCCGTCGGCCCTCTCACTGCAACCATCCACCTCCGCAGCCACTCCAGAGACCGTGCTGATGCCAGGCTGCACGGCCAACTGGGTGTCCTGCACCAGCGACAGGGCCGGATGGCGGATGCGGAGGCGGCGTTGACCGAATCGCTGACCATCACTCGCGACCTCGGGGACCGACACCTTGAGGCCATGAAGTTGGGCAGTCTGGGCCATCTGCACCAGCTTCAGGGCCGGATTGCGGATGCGGAGGCGGAGTACACTGAAGCGCTGGTCATCACTCGCGAACTCGGCGATCGAAGCGGTGAGGGCATCTGCTTGGGCAATCTGGGCAATCTGCACATGAATCAGGGCCGGATTGCGGATGCGGAGGCGGAGTACACTGAAGCGCTGGTCATCACTCGCGAACTCGGGGACCGAGGAAGTGAGGGCCGCTGGTTGGGCAATCTGGGC
>JBCBLB010000342.1:0-10308 GCA_038520555.1 Myxococcota bacterium
CGATGGCGTCGCCCAACGGCTCGCCGGTGTCATGGGACAGGTCAACCTCTCCATCGACGGACTGGGCGACGTATATCGCGCGGTGCGTGGCTGGCAGGGCGATGAGATGGGACTTCGGGCCCTCCGGCGGCTCGCCCGCGCCGGGGCGCGCGCGGGGGTCAACACCGTCGTCTCCCGACCACTGCTCGAAGAACCGGATGCGTTGGATATGCTCGCCGATGCGATCGTGGCTGCCGGCGCTGTGGAGTGGCAGCTGCTTCGGTTCAAGCCCGTCGGCCGGGGGACGGAGACCTGGGAGACCCTGGCCCCCTCGGCCAAACAGCTCCAGGCGCTGTGGGAGCGGGTGCTGGCCATTGAGGCGCGGACCGGGCTCATCGTCCGCTACGACTGCGCGATGGCGCCGTTTCTGGCCGCCGCTGGCGTCCCGGTCGCCCGGATGGAGGCCCTCGGCGTCGTCGGCTGTACCGGCTCGGAGACCCTGTGGGCCCGCGACGACCGCGGCGGCTGGGCGCCGTGCTCGTTCGTGGCGGCGACGCAGGACGACACCCCGCTCGCCGAGCGATGGCGGACCGATCCGACCCTCCAGTCCTGGCGGGATCGGGCGTTGAACGCACCAGAACCGTGCGCCAGCTGTTCGCACCGGACCATCTGCCGTGGCGGCTGCCGGGCGATCGCAGGCGCCATCGCGGGCGATCCGATGGCCCCTGATCCGCAGTGTCCGCGGGTGATGGCGTGGTCGGCGCGCCGCTGAAGGCGCGGCTCGCCGCGGCCGCTGCCGCCTTCGGGCTCGTGGCGGCGCCGTCGTATGCGATCCAGCGGCTGATCGATGGCCTCAACGAACCCCCGATCGGCACCATCCTCGCCCAGGCGCACATCCCATACTACTGGCGCGTCGGAATTGCTGTGCTGCACGGGATCAGCGCAGCGCTCATCGTCAGCTTCCTCCTCCACCGAGACGGACAGGCCGAGCGATTTCTGAACCGCCTGCCGCCCTGGCTGCTTGGCGTGGTCGTCATCAGCGCGATCGCGATGGGGCTGCGGCCGTGAGCAACCCCTACTGGTACGCACTGCTGGAGCGGCTGCATGGTCACCTGGGGTGGCTGGGGCTCGCCGTCCTGCTGCACCCGGTGATCACCCTGGGCAAGAACCCCCCACCGCGGCGGAGCACCCGGCTGTCGGTCTGGCTGGCGGCGGCGCTGATGCTCGCACCGTACGGCGTGGGATGGGCGATCTACCCGACCTATCGGAGCCGGGTGAAGCCGGGGCTGATGCGCGAGGCGCTGCCATGGGCGATGGCGTTCGAGACCAAGGAGCACCTCGCGTTCATGGCGGTGGCCCTGGCGGTGAGCGGAGCGCTGACCCTCGCCTTCGCTGGAAACACCGAAGGGGGGCGGCGATCTGCGAGGGCGCTGCTGGCCGCGGCGTGGCTGTGTGGCCTCGCCGTGGGGATCCTCGGCCTGCTCATCGCCAGCCGAGCCCATCCTGCGTGGTGACGCTGACTTTTCTTTGCAGGCGGTTCATCCAGCAGACCGGCTACAGGACCCCAACAACGGTGAGGTGGAAGATGTTCGAGTCCGTTCGAAAGTGGCTGTTGACCCTGAGCGCGCTGATGTTCGGCGCTGGTGTTTTTTTGATCGGGCTGGGACAGCTCGTGCCCGCCGCGATCGCCCAGGACGATGTGGGCGCGGTGATGCCGACCTGTGAGGTCGTCTCCATCCAGCTCACCGACAAGCAAACCGCGCAGATCTACACCGACTTTCTGACTGTCCAGATCAACCAGGGCCGGGACGACTTCATGACGATCAACGGCCCGTTCCCAATCCTGTGCGCCTGGTGAACGGATCCGCGTTCAGTTCGCGGGGATGGTGAATTCGTCGATGATGTTGTCGTCCAGGTCGCGGACGACGAAGTCCGCGCCGTCGGGCCCGAAGTCGGCGATGATGTAGTGCTCGATGGGGTTGGCGACGAGGTTGAAGGGCTCGTTGTCGCTCTCCACATAGAGCGGCGCGCCGGCCCCGCCGGTGACGATGTAGGTGGTGCCCTGCCCGGCGGAGACGGCTTCGCCCCCGTTGAGGGGGTAGGAGCGCTCGTAGATGTGGTTGTGGCCGGCGAAGACCGCGTCCACGCCGTACCGATCGAAGATCGGGGTCCAGGCTTCGCGGACGTCGATGTTCGAGCCGTGGCGGGTGCAGGCCGAATACGCCGGCTGGTGGTGCATCGCCACGGTCCGCTACGGCGACCTGCTGCTGCTGAGTCTGAACGACACCGTCCAGGCGGAGAACGATCGGGAGGTCTCCCAGGTCACCTTCCTCGACCAGGAGCTGTCCCGATCGTTCTCCGCCTGGACGGTGTCGTTCAGACTCAGCAGCAGCAGGTCGCCGTAGCGGACCGAGTACCACTGCTCGTTGTTGGGGAAGGCGAACTGGGCGAAGTAGTTCTGGGCGAGGAACTCGTGGTTGCCGTGGGCGGCGAGGACCGGGGTGCGGGCCAGGATCTCACCCGAGGCGTCGAACCAGGCGTCCCACTCGTGCTGGTTGGGTCCCAGCTCGACCATGTCGCCCGAGAACATGATGAAGTCGGGCTCGAAGGCGTCCATCTTGTTGATGATGGTCTCCCAGGTGGCGTAGGCCCCGCGGGAGTCCCCGGCGATGGCGACCCGGAAGGTGTCGAAGGTCCCGGGCTTTCCGGGCGTGGTGAAGGTGAAGGTCTTCGACCAGCTGTCTTCCCCGCCGACGCGGTAGGAGTAGGTGGTGTTGGGCTCGAGGGTGCCGCACAGCCGGACTTCGTGGGTGCGGTGGTCGCCGGCGCCGACTTCCCCGGTGCCGAACAGGAAGCTGTACCCCTCGACCCGATCCGCGCCGTCGGGGAACGTGTCCGCCGGCCCGATCTCCACGATGCTGGCGAGGGTGTCGACGTCCGTGGCCCACAAGAACGCCGCGGAGTTGGACGGATCTTTGTCCGGCCACTGGTAGCGGATATGCACCGGGGCCGGCGCGCTGCCGTAGGTGTCGGCGTGTGCGTCGGCGGGGATCGAGTCGTCACCGGCGATGAGCACCGCTGGGACGAGCACCTGCGGGTCGCAGGCGTTGGGATCGACGTCGGCGACGCCAGAGTCGACGAACTCCGGAAAGAAGTCACACCCTGCAACCAGCAGGAACAGCGGGCTAATACGTGACATGGGCGGCCACCGTGAAGGCATTGTTGGTATAGGGGATGTCTTCTAACTCTTCCCGGATCGCATAGGTCACCTGGATGCGCAGATCCTGTGGATCATTGAGCAATTCGGCGCCTGCGAGGTAGGTCAGGCCGAAGGCATATTCCCGGCGGCGCTGGTTGGGGTCGTTCGCCGAGACGAGCGGGACGTTGACGTCGATGGGCTCATACGCTTCGATCTCTTCGGCCCGTCCGATGATGACGATGTGTTCTTGGAGCCACGCGTTGCCGGGCACATAGATGCCGGTCTGGACGTACCAGCCCTCCTGGTCAAAGTCGGCGACGTCGACGTTCTCCCAGTCGATGCTCCGGAAGAGGTACTCGGCCTGAAGGGTGATCCACTTCCAGTGGAACAGGCTCTCCGCGTTGATGCCCGAGGATCCTTCCTGCTCGCCTTCGTCGCCGATGACGTTGATGTGCGCCGAGACCCCGAGCGAGATGGTGGTCGGCGCCTTGACGGGGAGCAGCTCGGTGGTGGTGCCTGGGCTTCCCAGAGGGCTGACCACGATCCGACCGGCATAGAGGAACTGTCGGTTGACGTTGGAGAGGCGGTTGGTCCCCTCCCCGTTGAAGGCGCCGAGCTGGTACTCAAAGATCCGCTCGCCGAAGTCCCCATGCAGCATCACGCCCATCTCGCGTCGCGGGATCACATCGGTGAGTTCGGCACGTTCAGGGAAGAGCGTGTTCTTATCAGAGACGAGGAAGGAGCGGTTGGTGGGCGCCTTGAACTGGCCGAAGCGGATCTGGGCTTCATCGAAGACAGAGAGGTTAAGGTAGCTATCGACGAGCCGGGCTTCGGGAATCAGCTCGATGGTGACGCGGGGCTTGATGGAGAGGGGCCCGATGAGGTAGCCGCCGAACTCAAGCCGAGAACGGGCGAGGGCGAAGCCCAGCTCGCCGGGGATTCCCTGCTCGGTGTCATCGGGGACGAGCGTGAACCGCGGCTGCATGAACCCGCCGAGGGTCACCCGGACCCGATCGAACCCGCCGACCTGTTCTTTGTTCACAATTTCGAACGCATGAGCGTCTCCGCTCATCGCCATCAGCACAGTCCAGAACATCCGCATCCCCAGCAGGGGCACACAATATCGGATCCGATATTGTGATTCACCCGCTGCCACACGATCGGAACGGAGTAAGATACCCTGCCTTCACCCTGTGGATGATTCATGCTACGGAAAGCCGCTCTGCTCTTTATTTTCTGCGTGGCCTGCGATGGGGAGTCCGAAGACACCGCAACAGGCGCGGCGTCGTTGACGGCCGGCCAGGAGCTGTCCCGCCACCTGCGCGGTCGGTTCGACTCGCTCGCACAGTCCAAGACCGACCCCACCTACTTCGCGATCCAACTGGAGACCTGCCGCGCGACCGTCCCCGAGCTGGGCGATGACGTCCTGTATGTCGAACAGGCGTCGATGGATACGCTCCAGGCGCCGTATCGACAGCGGGTCTATGTCATCGAAGAGATCGATGAGACGACGGCACGGTCGCGTATTTTCGAGATCCGCGGTGAGGATGGGTTCATCGGCGCCTGCGCCAACGCGCCGGTCACCGGACTCTCCGCCAGCGCCCTCGTCGAGAAGCCGGGCTGCGCTGTGGAGATGACCTGGGATGGAAAGACCTTCTCCGGCGGCACCCTGGGCACCGACTGTGAGACGGACATCAACGGCGCCGCCTATGCCACCAGCGAGATCACCATCGACGCGGACACCCTGGAGTCGTGGGACCGGGGCTTCTTCGACGATGACACCCAGGCCTGGGGCGCCGTAGATGGCCCCTACATCTTCGATCGGCAGACCGCGCTCGAAGACGAATAATCGTCACGGTTGGCGCTGCTTCGACTGTGCAGCACGGCGACGCTTCAGGGCGTCGTCCATCTCAGCCTGTGCGGCTTCCGCGGCACGGGTCTCGGCGCGGAGGCGAAACACCATCTCCTCAACCTCCGCGGCGTCCGAGGTCGTCGAGGATAGCGCCCGGCGGCTCTGCGCCGCTGCGGCCCCGATCTCCAGCAACCGCGCGGCGATCTGCGTCAGACCCGCTTCTGCGGCTTCACGGGCGATCTGATCGGCCTGATGGGCCCTCAGCGCCCGCTGCAGCTCCGCACGCTCCGTGGCCATCCCCTGCTGCCCCGAGCGCGCGAACGTCTCCAACCGAATCAGCCGATCCTCAACCTTTGCCGCAGCGATCGCAGCAGCATCTGCGTCACCATCAGACAGATCGGCCTGGAGGCGCCGGGCTTCCGCCGACAAGCCCGCGACCTTCCCCCGAAGTTCCTTGAGGGTGTCGTTGATGTCCCGGGCAGCAGCGCTGGAGACGGTCAGATCGGACCCAGAGAGGGTCTCCTCCAGCAGGGACAGCTCGCGCGCGGTCCGACGAAGGACCGCACCCACCGGCCCCTCGATAACCACAGGTACAGCTTCTGTATCGGAGATGACAGGGGTCGGGCTCTGGGTGAAGACAACCGGAAGGGAGGGTTGGTGCGCTTCTGCCTGGGTATGGCGCCAGGACAGCTGGACCAGCATCATCAAGGCGACATAGAAGAGCGGAAAGAACACGGAAGGGAACGTCAGCACCGCCAACGGCAAGATGGGCACCCCGATCAGCACCGCCAACAGCGGCCGAAAATCCCGTAGCGGAGCGTCCTCGACGGCGTCGGCCTCGAAGCCCATCCGCCGCGCGCGCCGGGCGATCTCAGCGGCAGAGGCCTCATCCACCCCCTCGACAAGGCAGAAGCGCTCTTCGAGGATGGCCTCATTGGCGGACAGCTCGGAGGCGGGCTGTTTGGCGACGTCGGTGACGATGCGGACCAGCCGCCCCTCGGGGCTGACGGCTTTGGGCAGGTCAAACGCCGATCGGAGCTGCATCTCGGCATGTTTCCACAGGCCGAAGAGCACCACTTCGATGCGGCTCGACCCTTCGGCGGCTTCACGGAGCCGGGCGCGTCGAACGGCGTCCTCAGGGCGCTCCTGGACGACCACCGACCACCGGCCCGGGGGGAGGGCCAACGGCGCGCTCTCCAGAGGCGCCGACGTCACCCGTTCTTCTGGGATGGCCGTGGGAGGCGTATTCTGCGCGAGGGCGTCGGCGACGATGCGCGCGCCCTGGGGCCGATGAACGAGGTCTGCAGAGAGCATGGCTTCGATGGTCGCGACCATCGTTCGGGGCAGCCCACGTCTGAGAGCGGACAGCGCAGGCCGTTCATCGGCGAGCTGTTTCTTGAGCGCGGCCATGGGGCCGTCGGCGGCGAAGGGGGCCTGGCCGGTGGCCGCGAAGAAGAGGACCGCGCCAAGAGAGTAGACATCTGAGCGCGGATCCGCACGAACACCATCGAAGATCTCCGGCGCGGAGTAGCCGACGGTGCCGAGGGTTGCCGTGGCGGTGGCGGTCTGCACATCATCGAGCCGCGCGAGGCCGAAGTCCACAAGCGCAGCATCTCCGTTTTCATCGATCATGACGTTGTTTGGCGAGATGTCTCGATGGAGGACACCGTGTTGATGAGCGGCGGCGACGACATCGGTCAGCTGCGCGGCGAGGGTCCGAAGCGCATCGGCGGAAAGGGGCCCATGGGTTTCGACGACCTCAGCGAGGGTCCGCCCGCGATGAAGGGGCATCGACAGGGCGAGGCCGCCATCGATCTCATGCAGCTCATGTGCGACGATGGCGCGGGGGTGCCTCAGCTTCGCGGCGGCATGGACTTCGCGGCGGAGCCGTTGTCGAACGCTTGCCCGCCGCGCGAGGTGTGGGTGGACGACTTTGAGCGCGATGTTCTGCTCACGAACGTTGTCCGTCGCGAGGTAAACCGTGGCCATCCCACCGCGCCCGAGGACTCCGAGGATAACGAATCGTTCCCCGATGGTCTCACCGATCTGGGTCATGGGTGTTCTCGTAACGCCCTCCCCTACCCGCTGGAAAGCGGTCTGGAGAGCGCCGATGTGCGACCACCGCCGATGCGCGGCCATCTCCGATGCTGCGAGAAGCTGGCGTGCCGAGACGAAGGGGGGAGGGCGACTGTCAGGTCACCTGGTGAGGCTCCCGACGGTGACACGCCCAGATCTCGGTTCAGACTTCACTGAGGGCCTGGTCCAGATCTGCCAGGATGTCATCGATGTGCTCGATTCCGACGCAGAGTCGAATCATCTCCGGCTTGACGCCAGCCTTCTCCAGCTCTTCCTCTGTGAGCTGGCGATGCGTCGTCGACGCGGGGTGACAGGCCAGCGACTTGGCATCGCCGATGTTGACGAGGCGCTTGAACAAGCCGAGCTTGTCATAGAACTTGACGCCGGCTTCATAGCCGCCCTGCACCCCGAAGGTGAGCAGCGAGGACGGGATGCCGCCCTTGATGTACTTCTGCGCCAGGTCATGATGGGGATGATCCGGCAGGCCGGCGAAGCTGACCCACTCGACCTTGCCATGGTCACGGAGGAACTCCGCGACCTTCTGGGCGTTGTAGCAGTGCCGCTCCATACGGAGGTTCAAGGTCTCGATGCCCTGAAGCAGCAGGAAGGTGTTCATCGGCGCGAGCGCGGAGCCGGTGTTGCGCAGCGGGACGGTGCGGGCACGGGCGATGTAGGCCGCCGGGCCGAAGGCCTCGTTGTATACGACGCCGTGGTAGGAAGGCTCGGGCTCAGAGAACCGGGGGAACCGATCCTTGTTCTTCTCCCAGGAGAAGTTGCCACCGTCGACGAGCATGCCGCCCAGGGTGGTGCCGTGGCCGCCGATGTACTTGGTCAACGAGTGGACGACGATGTTGACGCCGTGGCTGATGGGCTTGCACAGCGCGGGCGAGGCGACGGTGTTGTCGCAGATGACCGGGATGCCATGGGAGTCGGCCATCTCGGCCATGCCGCCGAGGTCGACGACGTTGCCCGCGGGGTTGCCGATGGACTCGCAGTAGATCGCCTTGGTCCTGCCGTCGACGAGCCTGGCGAGGTCTTCGGGCTTATCGGTCTCAGCGAAGCGGACTTCGATGCCGAGGCTGGGGAGCATATGGGCGAACAGGGTGTAGGTGCCGCCGTACAGCTGCGGGGTGGCGACGATGTTGTCCCCGGCCGCGGCGAGGTTGAGGATCGAGTAGGTCACCGCCGCCGAGCCCGCCGACAGGGCGAGGCCCGCGATGCCGCCCTCCATCGCTGCGACCCGCTGCTCAAGGACGTCGTTGGTCGGGTTCATGATCCGGGTGTAAATGTTCCCGGCGACTTCAAGGTTAAACAGGTCAGCGCCATGCTTGGCGTTGTCAAACTCAAACGCGACCGTCTGGTAGATGGGGGTCGCAACAGACTTGGTGGTCGGATCGGTCGTATAGCCGTGGTGGATCGCCAGGGTCTCGTCTTTCATCAGGTTCTCCTGTGGATGTTAATCGCGCAGTCTCAACGCGCGAATCCGGCTCTCCCGCCAACCATCCAGTTCTTCGGGAGAGATCTGCGCCCCATGCCACAAGGTCCAGTTCAGACAGGCGCACAGATCCGCAGCGGACTCTAAGCCTATACCCAGTCGAACCAGACGATCAAAGCCGTTTCGACGCAAGACAGGCCGCGGAGTGAAATACTCAGAGACGGTCCGGTGGTGGTTGACCTTCGTCACCAGCCCGTCAAAACTCAGGGCGTACCGGATCACCACACAGGTCGCCAGCACATCGGCGAAGTGTTGGGTCTGTGCCTCATCTGCACCGTCGATGCGGAATGACAGCAGCGATCCGCGCCGGGCATAATGGGCTGCGACCACGTCCGCGTCGGGATGATCGGGCAGAGAAGGGTGCATCACCTCGCTGACCCGAGGGTGCTTCGCCAGAAAATCAGCCACCCGAGCGGCGTTTCGACATCGCTGCTCGTGGCGCGCCGAGGCATCGCCCAGGCCCGCCAGAATGGCGCGCGCACGACGCCAATCCAGCGTGCCCCCGCGGAGCGCCAACAAATCCATCACCCCGTTCATCAGGCGCACGTCGTTGCTGGCGGCATACCCCCACAGGTCCCGATCCTGCCCACCGAGCGCCTTGGTGCCGCTGGCCACCACGACGTCCACGCCAAGCGTGAGCAGCGGCTGATGCGTCCCCCACGGCGTGGCGATGGTGTCGTCGACCACAAGCCTGATGCCCGACGCGGTCTGGCGGGCTTCAGCGGTGAGCGCAGCCAACGCGACCGGGTCCTGGACCCGCATCCGCGGGTTGGTGAACGTCTCGGCGAACAGCAGCCGGGTCTCCGGCCGGATCGCCGCTCGGATGGCGCCGAAGTCGCCGTCGTCGACCACGGTAAGCTTGCCGCCGATCCGCAGCAGCAGCCGCTCCAGGTAGGTGCGGCTCTTGTTGTAGACCTGCCGACAGAGGATCGCGTGTGCACCGGGCGCTAAGAGCGCGTCGAACACCACAGCGGTCGCCTGCATCCCACAGTCCGTGACCACCGCCGCCAAAGCGGCTTCCATCGCCTTGACCTTCTGAATCAGGGCGATCGTATCCATGGTCCCATACCGGGCATATAATGGCGTCAATTCGGACCAGCAGGCTTCACCAAGCATATGGCGGGCGGCCTTCTCTTCCTGCCAGGCGACCACCCGGGGGCTGCCCAGCAGGTCCTCCATCAAGGTCGGGCTGTCTGGATGCAGCCACCCCCGCCCCGCCTCACGGATCCGATCGTCGATCTGGCCGTGGAGGGCTCGGGTCTGTTCGCTCATCGCCTCCAGCGGCGGTCGCGAGGCGGGGCACTGTGAGGGATCAAGGTAGGCATCAATGCTCATTGAATCGTCTCATCAAACCGTGAAAATACCAGTCTCAACCAGGATGGTGGCCAGCGTCTCCTGATCGGCGAGGAAGGCGTCATGGCCATAGACCGAGTCAAACGACCACAACGCGCTCTCCACGCCGGCCGCTTCGAGCGCCGCGTGCATCTCCTGTTGGAGGCTCAACGGAAACAGCAGGTCGCTCTGTACGCCGATGACATCGACCTTCGCCTGGACCCTGGGCAGCATCTCATCAGAGAGCTGTGACCGATCGATGTCCTCACTGAGTTCATGTAAGCATTCTTGCCACTTATTGCCGTCGATGTTGTTACTTCAGTCGAAGGTCTTTAAAAGCGCGTTTCCCCGCATACGCAAAAAGATAGGGAACCC
>JBCBLB010000404.1:0-9109 GCA_038520555.1 Myxococcota bacterium
CAAGCTGATCATCGCCGAAGCCGCCGGGGAGATCGCCCGCTTCGCTGAGCGACGGGATGCCATCGTCTCCGCGGTGGAGAGCCTCAACCTCTAACATCTGCGTCGCCCTGAAAACGAACCCCTCAACATCGAGATTGTTGAGGGGTTCCATTTTTGCAACAATCAAAATGGCAGCAGCCTTGACCTGTCAAAACATGCTGCCATTTTGCATCTGACAGTATCTGAACGATACTGTCAGATGCAAAAAAGAGCACCTTAAAAGTGCTCTTTTTAATATGGTGGGTGAACCTGAGTTTGATGGACGCTCCAGAGAGCGGGCCATCATCTGGGTTGCCGACGGCAAAGCCGTGTGATTTGTCTTCTCTCAGGGCAAGTGCAAGGCCTCGTCGAGGAAGGCCGCCAACTCATCCCGGTGCTTGGAGGGAGAGCCGGTCGCGGGCGAGGCGGCGGCGGGGCGGCCGATATACCGTGGCGGTTCACCGTTCAGGACTTCCCCCATCCACTCGTCCATCATCGGCCATGCGCCCATGTTTCGGGGTTCTTCCTGGCACCAGATGACCTCGACCGGGTGGGGGAAGCTCTCCAGGATGACCCGCACCTCGGCCTCGGGGAAGGGGTACAGCTGCTCCAGGCGGACGAGGGCGACGGACTCCAGCTGTCGCTGCCTTCGCTCGTTTAAGAGGTCATAATATACTTTTCCAGAGCAGAAGATGACCCGCCGCACCCGCTCCGGCACGACCGAGGTGTCCGGAAGCACCCGCAAAAAGTGCCCCTCAGCCAGGTCTTCCATCGTCGAGACGCACTCGGGGTGACGCAGCAGCGACTTGGGCGACATCACGACCAGCGGCTTCCGGATCTGGAGCCGCATCTGACGCCGCATCAGGTGGAAGAAGCTGGCCGGGGTCGTGCAGTTGGCCACAGTGACGTTGTCTTCGGCGCACAGCTGCAGGTACCGCTCCAGCCGCGCCGAGGAGTGCTCTGGGCCCTGCCCTTCGTAGCCATGCGGAAGCAGCATCACGACGCCCGAGTTCCGCGCCCACTTCGTCTCAGTGGACATGATGAAGTTGTCGATGATGATCTGGGCGCCGTTGGCGAAGTCACCGAACTGGGCCTCCCAGATGACCAGGGCGTCCGGAGCCTCGTAGCTGTAGCCGACCTCAAAGCCCAGGGCCGCATATTCGCTCAACAGCGAGTTGTACGCCTCGAAGCGGGCCTGCGTCTCATTCAGATGGTCCAGCGGGGTGTACGGCTCGCCGGTCTGGACGTTTCGAAGGACCGCGTGGCGGTGGCTGAAGGTCCCCCGGCCGACGTCCTGGCCAGCCAGACGGACCCGGTAGCCCTCATCGAGCAGGGTCGCATAGGCCGCCTGCTCGCCCACCGCCCAGTCCACTGGCCGATCGCCGCTGACCATGTCCCGCCGCTGGCTCAACAGCCGCTTGATCTTGCGGTGCGCCTGGAAGCCCTCGGGCATCGTGTTGGCCCGTTGGAGGAGCATTTTCAGCCGAGCCAGCGGGAATGAGGTGTCGACTTCATCGGTGAGGCGCCCGACGAGGAACGGCTCCCAGAGCTTCTGGATCCATCGCTCACCGACGGCGGCCGCTGGTCGACCGCCGGCCTTGATGGTGGCCATGCTCTCCCGGTCGATCTCATCGGCTTCTTGTTGGGTCAGATCGCCCCGATCGACCATCTTTTTGGCGAAGATGGACCGCGGGGAGGGGTGACGGCGGATGGCGTCATAGAGCAGCGGCTGGGTGAATGAGGGCTCGTCGCCTTCGTTGTGGCCGTACTTGCGGAACGAGTACAGGTCGATGACCACGTCCTCGTGGAAGGTCTGTCGCCACTCGGCGGCGAGGCGGGCGACGGCGACGGTGGCATCGACGTCTTCGCCGTTGACATGGAAGATGGGCACGGCGAGCATCCGGGCCACATCGGTGCAGTACGGCGTCGAACGCGACTTCTCCGGCGAGGTGGTGAAGCCGATCTGGTTGTTGATGACGACATGGACGGTGCCACCGGTCTTGTAAGCCGGCAGCCGGCTGAGGTTGAGCACCTCGGAGACCGCGCCCTGGCCCGCGAAGGCGGCGTCCCCATGAAGCAGCAGCGGCAAAATCCGGTGCATGCTGTCGCTGCCCTGGCGATCCTGCCGCGCCCGGGCCCGCCCCTCGACGATGGGATTGACCGCCTCCAGGTGCGAGGGGTTGAACGACAGGGTCACCAGGATCTCGTTGCCGTTGACCGTCTCGTACCTGGAGGTGAACCCCAGGTGGTACTTGACGTCTCCAGAGCCCTGGACGGACCCGTCGGCGACGTCCTCAAACTCTTCGAGGACTTCGGTCACCGGCTTGTGGAGGATGTTGACCAGGACGTTGAGCCGCCCCCGGTGCGCCATGCCCAGGACGACCTGGTCGACGCCGCCGTCGGCGGCCCGGTCGAGCAGCAGCGACAGCAGCGGGATGAGCGTCTCCGCGCCCTCCACCGAGAACCGCTTGGTGCCCGGGTAGCGGGTGTGCAGCATCTCTTCAAAGTTCTGGGCGTCAGACAGCCGGCGCAAGGCGTCGGTCAGCTCGGCATGGCTCAGCGGCGGGTCGTCCTGCATCGTCTCCAGGCGCTTCTGCAGCCACCGCTTCTGTTCGATGTCGTTGATGTTCATAAACTCGACGCCGAAGCTCGAACAGTAGGCGGTCCGCAGCCGCCCGATGACGTGGCGGAGCGTGGTGACCTCCGGCACGCCGTAGACGCCGGTGCCAGAGATGGGCACGTCCAGATCCGCCTCGGAGAGGCCGTAGTATGCGAGCGAAAGCTCAGGGTGTTCGCTGATCGTGCGCCGGCCCAGCGGGTCGATGTCCGCCTCGATGTGGCCCCGGACGCGGTAGGCGTTGATCAGCTGCGCTGCCCGGGCCTGCCGCTGCGCGACGGCCATCACATCTTCGTCCCGGTGCCCCGGTCTATTCGGCGCAGCGCGGGCGACACGGGCGGTGGCGTTGAAGATCGAGGGCGGCTGCGGGTGCTGCTCGCTGCCGGAGAGGGCGCCGTCGGTCGGCTCGGGGTCCCACTGGCGGAACACCGCCGCCCATTCGGCGCCGACGCTGTCGGGGTCGGCCAACCACTCGTTGTACTTCTGGTCGATATAGGCGGCGTTGCTTCCCGTGAGCAGGCTATCGAGGTTCATCGTCAGGCATCCAATCCGAGGGAAGCCTGATTGTACTTCAATTCCGCATCACTGGATGATCCAGGGCCGGGGAGGGACCATCACGGCGAGGGCTTCCTGACGCTGCGGCGCGATGGAGAGCGGCCCGCTATGCAACGTCCCGCCCAGGGTGGGGATCACCGTATAGGAGACGTCGAAGACCGCCCCCGGCTCCAGGGCGGAGACCTCCATCCGGATGAGCCCATCCTCGACCTCATAAGAGGAGAGGTTGGTGGTAGAGACCAGACGTTGGAGGCTGTCTTCGTCGGTCTGAACCCCAGCGGGGAGGCGGTGCTCGATGACGAACGGCGTCCGGCTCGGCGCCGCCGCCTTCATCTGCAGGGTCGCCGGCTGGCCGACCGCGAAGCGCTCCGGGTACTCCACCGCGAGCTCCAGGCCCTGCCCGGCTTCGGGCTCTTCCCAGGGCACATAGGTCTGCAGCGTCAGCGAGAACCCGAGCCCCGGAACCGCCGGCGTGGCCTCGACCGCCCAGGTGTGCGCGCCCGGCTCTGCGCCGGCGGCGGCCTCTAAGAAGACGACCTCGCGCAGCGCGTCTCGGTTGAAGCTGTCCTCGTCGATGACCTTCCCGTCCAGCTTCAGGGTCAGCTGGATCTCCGCCGGCAGCGGGGCGTCGAAGATCTGGAGGACCGCCTGTAGACAGACCAGGTTGGTCCGGCCATCTCCCCAGCCGCGGCCCGGAGAATAGCGGCTCAGCAGGGTCGCCCCCAGATCCGCAAGCCACGGCGCTTCGGGATCGTCCTTCAGCGCCAGCACGGCCAGGGCGGTCGCTTCTGCCATCGAGGGGCGCTGGCCGTCGGCGCGGACCACGCCTTCTCCGACCAGAAGCGATCGACTGTCGTCCGCGTTGACGATGACGGCGCCCCGCACCCGCGCGCGAAGCGTATCGGCCAGCTCGCCGGTGGCGCCGCCGCTCGCCAGGATCGCGGCGGCGGTGTACGCGTCGTCGGCCTGGTTGACCAGACGCTCAAAGGCGCCCTGGGCCTTGATCTTCGCCAACGCGGCCTGCTGGCTGCGACGACCGTCCTCATCGCGGCGCGCCGCCCGCTGGATCGCGGCGGAGCCCTCGGCGGTGGCGACGAGCAGCCGCTGGACGGTCCACCGGTCGCCGCCCTGGAAGGTGCCGTCGGGCCGCTGCGAGCGGACCAGCTGATCGACCAGCCGTTGCCCCATCCGGGTGAGGATCGGGTCGTCGGGGTGAGACAGCGCCGCCTCGGCGAGCAGCGTGGCGGTCGCCACATCCGGCGATCGGGCATGGCGGATCACCCGCTGCGTCGAGATCAGCCGAAGCTCCCGCAGCGCGTCCTCGTCGACCTCTCCGTTGAGGTTCTCCAGCAACCCGGGCGCCCGGCCACTCAGCAGCAGGGCATACGCGTCGTTGGCCACCCCGCCGCGGCTCTGGACCCGTGACAGCTCGGTCCGGAGCACCGCGAGCGCACCGGGGTACACCAGCAGGCGCGCCCGGGTGCCGTCCGGATCGGCGTCCGCCGGCGTCACCAGCGAGATGCTCCGTGGCGCCGCCAGCGTCCCGCCCCGATCCAGGGAGACCGGGCGACCGATCGGCTGAATCTCGACGGTCTTCTCAACCGCGTCCTCTCCGATCGAGGCCCGAAGGGTCAGCGTCCCCGCCCGCTCGGCAACCAGCGGGGAGGTCCGAACCGCGCTATCCCCGCCACCCAACGAGATCGCCCCGGCGCGGTTGTCCCGGATGAACCCGGCGCCGTCCGCGCTCACGGCGAGGGGAACGTCGACCGTCTCGGCGGTGGTGTTGACCACCTGAACCGGAAGGTTCAGCGCATCACCGGCCCGCAAAAACGGCGGCAGGATCGGATCGACATAGATGGGGAGCGTCCCCTGAAACGTCAGGGTGTCTCCGGCCAGCGCGCCGGTTCGGCTGTGCGCCAGACCAAGCACCCGCCACGACGTCAGGCGGTCCGGCACCATCACCGGGATCGTGGCGTTGCCCTGGTCGTCGGTCTCGATGCGAGGCTCAAACAGGAACGTCTCCGGGAACCACGAGCGGGTCACCCCTTCGTTGGCCATCTCCCCGCCCCCGGCTTTGTCGTCACCCTTGCCGCGCTCATTGGAATCCGCGAGGTAACCGAGCCCACCCAACGCACCGTATCCATCGGCACTTGGCGCGATACCTCCGCTGCGGCTCTTTTTGGGGGCAGGGCGGGCTCTCGGGGGCGGGGCTGGGGCGGCCTCGGCCTGGGGCCTGGGCTCTGCGGGCATCTCCTCCATGTCGAAAGAGGCAAACTGCTTCGCCTCATCGGCCTCGCCGTTGAACGTGGCGAGGGGGACGGCGGCTGCGCCGCAGCCCATCAGCGGGATCAGCAGGAAGATTCGTGCGTTCACGGTTGCTCCTCTCGGACCCATGCGATCCAGTTTTCGACGTCTTCGGGCAAGCGAGCGCCGTCCATGACGACCTCTCGCGGATCGGTGAGCGCCAGCAGGTCATCGGGCAGCCAGCGCAGCGCCAGCGGCCGGCGGTAGGCGTCGGTGACGTCCTCTCCGCGGGCCTCGCAGGCGTCGATGGCCTGCTCCCACAGCTTCGCCATCACCGGCGGCGTGAGCTGATCCGCCTCTCCGGCGGCGTCCTCCCAGGCGCGGACCTGGACGTACAGCTCGGCGAGGGCGACATAGAAGCTGTCGGTCAGCTCGGCCAGCGGATCGAACGGCGCCCGCATCGAACCGGACACCGATCGATCCGCCTCGGCGATCGAGGGGACATCGGTGACCTTTAACACCGCGGCTTCGATGGCGTTCTCTCCCTGAATGCGGCCCATCATCAGGGCCTGCCCTTCGAACACGCCGAACGCCGGCTGGAGCGTCGGGGCGCGCATCAGGTCGGCGGCCATCGCGTCGGGGCCAGGCAGCGGCGCGAGCTGTCCGAGCGTCTCGTCTACACCGAACAGGCCAACGCTGGCAGCGACGCCAGAGCCCTGGCCGTTCGTCGTCTGCACCGAGATGGTCGCCTCATCGCCGGGCGCGTACCGGTCGGAGTCGGTGCTCAAGGCCAGGTTCAGCGCTTCCTGGTCGGGCACATATACCCTGGCCACTGCACCATTTTCGCGGACGGTGTACCACCCCTCGGCGTCTTCGGGCAGGGTAAAGGTCGCCGTGCGCGCCTTGGGCTCCAGCGCTGCCTCCAGCGGATCGCCGTCGGGCAGCTGGAGCGAGACCGCTTCCGGCAACTCGCCAATGAAGTCGGGGCTCCGCAGGAAGGTGAAGGTCACATCTTCGCCGGGCCTGGCGATGACGGGCTCGGCCCGAATTCGGAGCGGCGGCACCTGGCCTGGAGACAGCCTCAACAGGGTGTCGCCGATCGCTTTGTCATCCAGGCTCGCGGTGACGGAAAGCTCATAGCCGAGCATCGTCGTGGCCTGCGGACGGGCGCGGATGTACCGATCGGCCTCGTTGACGCGGAAGTTCACCACCCCCATCGCGGTCTGATCGGCTTTGTCCGGGAGAACCGCGGCGCTGAGGAGCGTTCGCTCCAGGCAGGCGACGGTGGTGCGGGAGAGCTTCGTGCCTTCCGTTCGATCGGCCCACCGCAGCGCCGCTCGCTGTGACCGCGCCTGGGTCTCCCAGATCAGCCGATGGGGCAACGCGGTGCTCGGAGCGTCCTCTGGAAGGCACGCCCGCGCGTCCAGCGCGGCGTCGTTGAGGGCCTGGGTGAGCTGCGCGCTTCGCTGCCGGGCGCCGTCGACGTTCACCGACACGGTGGGAAGGTCCGGATCGGTGAACCGAAGCTGCAGACGCATCATCCGACGGTCCGCGGCGGGCAGGGCCCGACCGGCGATCGTTCGGGCGGCGCACTGCTCCAGCCGAGTCTCCCCACGGGTGATCGACTCGAGCCGACCGCCTGGCGCGACCGATAGCCCCAACGTGATGGTCTGACTGCCGCTGGAGATGAATCGCGCGCACGGCTCCAGGTCCTGGATCCAGGGATCGATGGCCAGCCGCTCGGCGAGGGTGGCTTCGCGGTTGCTGAGCATGTCATAGACGCCTTCGCGGCGGACGGCCTTCTTCCGCGGCGGCGGCCGGGAGGGCATCGGAGGGATGACGACGTTGACCGCCGCCCCGGGATCGATCTGTATCGCCGCGACCCCGTCGGCGTCGGCGACGGCGTCCTTGCCCTTGTCGGTCTTGTCCCAGGACCGGCGGAGGTTGACCGTCGCGCCGGGCAGCGGCCGACCGTCCGCGGTCGTGACCCGCAGATACAGCCGGTTGTTCGTGCCCTCGACCAGCCCGTCGCCCAACTCGGTGATGGCGCTGACGGCGATCTGGTCTTCGCTGAGGAGCGCCGAGACGGCGCCGGTGACCCGATCACCGGCCGCGTCGGTGGCGGCGATGCCCCCGACCAGGCTGACCTGACCCCGGAGATCGGCGGGGACCATCGGAAGGGTAAGGGTGAACGTTCCATCTCGGTCGGTCTTGCTGCGCTTGGGGAGCAGGCTCTCCTGCCACTCGGTGGGGGCTGGCCATGCGCCAACAACCCGCCAGTTGATCTCCAGATCCGCTGCGGCGACGGGAGCGCCGGAGCTGTAGGTGACCTGTCCCTTGATGGTCGGCGTGTCCCCGCGCGCATAGAACGGCGCGTCGGGGGTGGCCTCGATCTGGAAGCGGGGGAGGGTGAACGGCTCGACCTGGAAGTCGTCTCCGCCGCTGTCCCCACCGCTCTCGAAGCGAACCGTCCATCCCCCGCTCTCGGCGAGGGTGTCGAGGGGGAAGCTGCCGGCGGCGACGCCCCACTCGTCGGTCATCGTCTTCTCTTCGAGGAGAACCGTGCCGTTCGGATCGCGGACCACCCACTTGCCGGGGCGCTCGGCCAGCGGGACCATGTCGTGGGCGCGCAGAACCACCGCGCGGAACAGCACCTGGTTGCCGGGCTCATACAGCGGCCGATCGGTGAGCACATGAACCCGGGCGGGCGCATACAGCGGCAGCGGAAGGTTGATGGTCTGCTCACCGATGGCCGAGCGGACCGTCGCCCGGAGCGTATAGTCGCCGTCGACGACCCGCGGCAGGCGGATGCGGCCAGCCTGGGTCCCCGCATAGAGGTTCCAGCGGTCGACCTCCAGCGCGCGGGTCGTCTCGCCGTCGGGGTAGACCAGGGCCAGATCCGTGCGCCAGAGGCGGACGAAGGTGGACGCCGTGCTCAGCGGATCGTCGAGGGTGTAGTGGGCGTTGACCCGGATCTTGATGTCCCCCATCCGGTTGCGCTGCAGGTCGTTGACCTCCAGAAAGACGCTCTGTCGAAGGTCCCCGCTGGGGCACTGCTCCACCCAGACACCGTCGATGACCGCGGTGGGGATGCACAGCCGCTGGGACAAAAACAGCCCGCTCAGCCCGATCCCCAGCAAGGTCACGTTTCGTAGAATGCGTCGATTCCGATCGATGCGTTTCGGATCTTCCACCCAACCCTCCGACAAGCGCTGCTGCGGTCATCATACGTCGCGGAGGGGGCGGGGCTTACACCCCTTCGATCATTGAAGCCATGCGGTGAGCGCTGCAGCGGTGCGTTCGCCGTCCCTCGCGCAGTCTTTGACGCCGATGCCGTCGAGGTGGTTCCCGGTAAAAAACAGGCCGGGGTGCTTGGACTGCGCCGCCCGGACCGCGCGAACCCGGCTCCGATGGCCAGGAGCATATTGCGGAATCCCCCGGCTGTGGCGAAAGACCCGCACCATCTTCGGCCCCCGGGCCTCCTCTCCAAAAAAACGCGTGTTCGCCGCACGACACTGGGCGAGCAGCTGCTGATCGTCCATCGTCACCGCGTCGGGGTGAACCGCGCCGCCCAGGATGGTGCGCAGCAGGATCTCATCGTCGGGGGCGTGGGCGGGGAAGATGCTGGATGTAAACAGGGTGCCCAGCACGCCCCCCATGTCCTCCCCATGGGCG
>JBCBLB010000232.1:0-12779 GCA_038520555.1 Myxococcota bacterium
CGATGCGATGATCTGGCACCTCAAGCAGGACGCCAAGACGCCCAACGCCGGCGTGCCTCAGGCTCTGCTCCAGGAGATCACCGCGCTCCTCGGTCAGGACGAGCAGGTCGACTTCAGCCACTACCGGGAGAGCGTGCTGCACCGCCGGATCGAGCGCCGCCGTCTGCTTCGGGGGATGGCCAACTACGAGAGCTACCTGGAGCTGCTTCGTGAGTTCTCTGAGGAGCGGGATGCGCTCCGACGGGACCTGCTGGTCTGTGTGACCGACTTCTTCCGCGATCCCGAGGCCTGGTCGGAGCTTTCGAAGGCAGAGCTTCCCCGTCTGATCGAAGAAGCCGACCCTGAGCAGGGCCTGCGGGTCTGGGTGACCGCCTGCGCGACCGGGGAAGAGGCCTACACGGTGGGGATGCTGATCCTTGAGCAGCTCGATCAGCTGGACATCCGGATGCCGGTGAAGATCTTCGCCACTGACGCCAACCCCGACGTGATCGTCCAGGCAGCCAACGGCGTCTACTCCGAAGAGAACGTGCGGGCCCTGAGCCAGACCCGCCGCGAGCGGTTCTTGACCCGCCAGTCCCAGCAGTGGCTGGTCCGGCCGGAGCTGCGGCGGCTGGTGACCTTCGCCCAGCACGATCTGACCCGCCATGCGCCATTCACCCGAATGGACCTGGTCACCTGCCGCAATGTCCTGATTTATATGCAGCCCTCGCTGCAGGCCCAGGTGCTCCGGCTGCTCAATTTCTCGCTTCGGCTCAACGGCATCTTGATGTTGGGACGGGCCGAGACGACCAGCGACGTCTTCCCGGCGATGGAGCGGGTGTCTATGATCGGCAACCTGTATCGCAAGGTGCGGGACGCCAAGCGGTTCACCAGCGATCGGCCGATGCCGATGCTGACGCCGGTGCTGTACCACCAGAAGGCCGACCCGCCGCGGCCGGATCCGAAGGCATCGCTGGGATCGGTTCTCCGAATCATCGCCCGGGGTGAGAACAGCCTGTTTCTGGTGCTCACCGAAGACGGCGAAGTGCTTCAGATGTTCGGCAACGGAGAGGACATCATCCAGCGGCCAGAGGGAGAGGTGGGCGTTCACCTGCCGCAGCTGTTCGCGCCCTCGCTGGCGCTGCTGCTCCAGTCTGGTCTGGAGCGGGTGCGATCCTCGAACGAGCCCATCATCTTCCCACGTGTTCAGTATAGCGAGCAGGACGACAGTCTGGAGCTGGAGCTGTCGCTGTATTCGGGGTTGTATCGGGACAACCGGATGTACATCGCGCGGCTCAAGCGACAGGAAGACCTTGACGTCGATAACCTGGACATCCGCCCCGACCTGGACGAGGTCGCGACGCAGCGGATCATCTCGCTGGAGCAGGAGATCCGCTCCCTGCGGGTCAACCTGCGGACCAGCAACGAAGAGCTGCGGGCGCTGTCTGAAGAGCAGCAGGCGACCAACGAAGAGCTGGTCGCCGCCAACGAAGAGCTTCAGGGCACCAACGAGGAGCTGCAGGCGGTCAACGAGGAGCTGCACACGCTCAACGCCGAGTACCAGGCGCGCCTCGAAGAGCTGAAGGCGCTCAACGACGACATCGACAACCTCTTGCAGGAAGTGTACATCGGCACCCTGTTTTTGGACACGAGCCTTCGGATCCGTCGGTTCACCAACCGCATCCCGGAGCTCATCAACCTGATGCGCCATGACCTCGGCCGGCTGATCACCCACTTCACTCACCGCTTCCGCGAGCCCATCGACATCGGCGCGCTGGCGCTGACGACGATGGAGACCGGTGAGCCGCAGCGGCTCGAGGTGAACATCAACGAGCTGGAGCAGCGGACCCTGCTGATGAGCGTCAACCCCTACCTCCAGAAGGGTCGGGACATGAACGGCGCGGTCATCACCTTCATCGACATCACCGAGCAGACCCGACAGCGGACCTACATCGAGCTGGGCCTGGAGCCGCACGACATCGGGCGATGGCGGTGGGATTACGTCACCGACACCATCTGGTTCGACAAGACGATGCGTTCGTTGTTCGGCCTCCCCGACGAAAGTCCCACCAACGCAGAGGTGTTGGGTGAGACCATTCCGCTGTTCGCCGAAGACGGCCTGACCGGACTCGATCAGTCAAAGGACATCCAACAGATCCAGCTGCCCTCCGACAGCGACACGCCCCCGCTCCGCCTTCGCTTCCGGATCCGAAAAGATCAAAACGGCACCATCGTTGGCCTGATCGGTGTTGGATGGCGCATCAAATAGGATGCATCCGATGGAAAAATCGCCGCCGCTCTTTCAGGTGAATCTGAACCGGATCCTCATCATCGATGATGATCCGATTGACCGTCACCTCCTGAAGCGGCAGCTCCTTGAGCTGTTCCCAGAGGCCGTGTTCCTTGAGGCAGACGACGAAGCCGCGGCGATCCCCCATATCCCGGCTTCTCCTGGATTCATCTTCCTCGATTTCCACATCCCGGGCGTCGACGAGTTCTCGCTTCTCCGGGTGCTTCGCGCCACGCTCCCCAACGTTCCGATCGTCCTGTATACGGACACCGATCATCAAGAGGTCTCTCGCCGCGCGGTCGTCGCCGGGGCAGACGCATACCTGCCCAAGATCCTCTTGAATGCCGAGAGCATCGGCCGTGTCATGAGCCGCGCGACGGAAGCCGCCAGGGCGCGGGCGCAGATCCGGTGGTACAAATCGGAGATCCAGGCGCTCCGCGAGACGCTCTATGACTTCGCCCTCACCCCACAGACCACCCTGGAAGCGACCCCCAACGAAGAGTAACGAAGCGTTGCGCCGACGCTGCGATTACCCGCGCTCGTCTTCATCCTCCCAGGTGGTTGACAGGGTCGGTGCATCTGGCGCGGTCGAGAGGATGGGGAAGAAGGTGGGGGCGACGCCCTGGAACTGGCGGATGTCGCGGAAGAACCGCTCCTCGAACACGATCCGCGGCGGCTTGCCGGCGGCCCACTGCAGCAGCTGGCTGTCGGTGATCAGCCACGCCCCCCAGCTGCGGCGGTAGTGGCAGCGGGCCTCGACCACGGTGCCATCTTCCAGTCGACGAACCTGCCGAACCAGCAGTCGCGCCCGCCCCTCTCGGACCAGGACGAGGTGGGCAGACAGGTCGTTGGTGTGCTGACGGATCTCGCCCTTGCCCAGATCCAGCCCCGGGCCGCTGGTGTCGACGAGGTCCGTCACCCCCAGCTTCGCCCACTTGTACGCCAGCTTCTCCGCCGCCGCCGAAAGCGGCAGCCGAAGGTGCCGCGGCGGCGGCGTGACGCCGAACCGTGCGCCGATCTCTTCGCGAGGGACGATCCCGACCCGATGCCAGAAGTGATGCACGCCGCCGATATAGGTCCCGCCCAGGTTGTAGGAGTCCTGAAGGCGAAGGTGACGAAGCGTCCGCCGCGCCGACGCATGAAGCAATGAGCCATGCGCGGCGAGCATCGGCAGCGGTCCCCAGAACACCCGAATCCGCATCTGGCTGGCGTAGTAGGGGTCACCGCTGATCTGGACCGGCACCGGCCGCGGCCGCCCCTCCGCATCGGCGTAGCGAATGCGCACCTCGGCGCCCTCTTTCAACGAGACCTGATGCGAAGGCGGCAGCCCGATCAGCTCCCCCTCGCCCGCCAGGCGCCCCGGATCGACGCCGACGAAATGCATCGCCCGCGCCAGGATGCCCTTCACAGCGCCTTCGATGATACCGAGCACGCCGCGAACGTTGAAGACCCGTCGTCCATCATCGTCTCGGCTCAGGACCGACGGCAGCATCAGCAGCGAGCTCTCCCCGGCGAAGCTGGTCGGCGTGGTCGTTGGGATCGATCCCAGGGCGGCGATGAAGGTGCGGTTGGTGTACAGCCCCTCTGCGATGCCGCCCTCCATCACCGAGCGCTCTTCCCCGTCCGGCGAATAGGCGGCGACCCGCAGGCGGGTCTCTCCGATGACGCCCTCTCGATAGATGGCGGGCAGCAGCCGGGCGACATAGCCGATGACGCCGCGCGGCTTGTGGCGGAGGTCCCCGCTGAAGATCCGCCCGGATCCCGGCCCGCCGATGCCGTGGCTGCCCACCCGCTGCCAGCGCCCATCCATCGCCACCATCGAGATCCGGGTGGGCACCACGGTCGAGGCCGTACAGAAGAAGTCAAGAAAGGCGTCGAGGGTCCGCTGGTCCAGCCGGGCGCGGATCGGCGCCAACAATGAGGTTCGGCCCAGGGTCTTGGCGAGCAGCCCCAACGTCAGCCCCGGCACACCGGCGAAGATCGCATTGTCCGCGGCGGTCCCGGCCGGGTACGAGGTCACCGATCGCACCCAGGGGTACAACCCGCGGAACGTCTGCTCCTGCGACGCGTCGATGAGGGCCTGCAGGTCGAAGTGGGGCGCCTGCACCGTGACCCGCCCCGGCGCCACCGCCCACATCGTCGCCAGCCGCAGGATCGGATCGTCACGGGTCAGGCCGCGACGTCGAAGCAACTGCGACAGCCCGCGTCGGCCCTTCTGCATCCCCTGCTGGATGTCATCCTGAAGCCGCCAGATGCCCCGCACGTTCTCCAGGGTCGGGGCCACCGACGGTGGCGCTTCGGCGAGGTCGAGCGCCTTGCGCCAGGATGAGGGGACCCGCTCCAGGTCTTCCCGGGTGAGCCGCTCCGCCGCGATGACGCCGGGCCGCTCCTCCACGAGATCGGGGAAGAACGCTGCGAACGACGCGAGGAGGAAGTGGTGATCGAGGGTCCCGTCCCCACCCACCACGATCACGTCCAGCGGCCCCGGGTCGGCGCGCAGCTGGCGCAGCGCGTCCCGGATCCCCCGGACGCTGTCCATCTCATCGATGGCGGTCTCCTGCACCTGGACCCGAAACCCGCGCTCGGTGAGGGCGTCGAACAGTCCCACGGGCAGCTTCTCGACCTTGAGCGGGTGAAGGACCACCAGCACGTTGCCCGGGGTCCGATCCTGCTGAATGCCGGCGAGGATGTAAGGCTCCATCTCCTCCGGAGACAACCGCGCGATCGGCTGAGAGGGGGATGCGATCGAGGCCATCGGTGAGATCGGTTTTGGATCGGGATCATTCATCTGCCCGGGATCTATCCACCGCAGCGCAGAAGTGGACCCCAATCTGCAGCTTCTGGGGACCAGGCCCACGGTGCCTCTATGCCTCCACGACCTTTGGAGGTGTGGTGTGCGGATCTGGACCACGAGCCTTGCGATACTTCTGATCGGCAACATCGGCTGTGACAACACCCGCGACACCGGGAGCAGCACGCCAGCGTATAACGACGCCGACAGCGATGGCTTCACCGAAGTCACCGACTGCGATGACGCCGATCCGACCGTCTTCCCCGGCGCGACCGAGGACTGCGACGGCAAAGACAACGACTGCAACGGCGCCATCGATGACACCCCGGGCACTGGTGGGGGCACGACATGGTACGCCGACAACGACCAGGACGGCTATGGCAACGCCGCCGACACGGTCACCGGCTGCACTCCGCCAGAGGGCTATGTCGCCGACAGCACCGACTGTGACGACACCCGCCCAGAAGCCAACCCCCTCGGCGCGGAGGTCTGCGACGGCGGCGTCGACAACGACTGCGACGGCCTCACCGACGACGACGACCCCAGCGTTGATCCCGCCAGCAAGACGACCTTCTACGAGGACAGCGACAACGACGGCTACGGCGATCCCCTCGCCACCCAGGCCGCCTGCGCGCAGCCCTCGGGCTATGTCCCCGGCGGCGATGACTGTGACGACCAGGACGACGCCATCAACCCCGCCGCCGCAGAGGTCTGCGACGACAAAGACAACGACTGCGACGGCCTCACCGACGACGACGACGCCGACCTCTCCGACTGTCCGACCGAGTAGGCCTACCGATCCATCATCTCGGTCAGCTGGGCCGGCGGGCGGGCAGGCGTCGACAGATCTGCGCCCGCTGCGGTCAGCTGCGCCTGACGCTGCGACGCGTCGTGCCGGATGAGGTTGAGCAGCCAGGTCAGCTCGGTCCGCCCGTGACCCGCCAGAATCCGTACGACGCCGTCGGTGGTCTGGAGCCGAAGGGTGCCGTGCGTGCCGGCCCGATCCAGCTCCAGCTGGACGTCTTGGATCGTATCCAGAGAGAGCGCGATCGGTTGCCGAAACCCGTGAACGATCCGGAGCATGCGCTGATCGATCTGGATGCGGGCCTGGGTCTCGAACCAGCGCCCCTCCAACAATACGATCGCCGGCGCGGGCAGGATCGACAGCCCTCCGAACAGCACGAGCGCGGTCAGCAAGACCGGCCCGCTAAGCTGCGGGCCGATCGCGCCAAGGCCCAGGATGAGCCCCAGGATCCATGCACCGTACGCGAGCATGGCCCCACCGAGGAACAGGCTGCGGAGGGTATGATTGTAGGAGGTTGGCGGCATCCATGCGCGCACACCGCCCAGCTCTTTCTCCAGGCGAACAGACGCGGGCGTATACCGCAACGGATCCAGCGGCGGCTTCTTCACCCTGGGAAGATACCGCGAAGCGCCCGCATACGCCCAACCGCAATATCCCAGACGAGAACACGCGATCTTCGAAGAAGATGGTGAAAACGACCCTGAAGCCGCGTTCCCGTAACCCCACCCACCTGCAGCGTTCTTGTTTCCAATGCAGATGCAGCGCCCATGTCCTGGAGGGCTCTCCTTCGATTCACACACGAAGTTGAGCCCCAGAATCGCGGTATGATACGAATCGAGCATGTGGCAACAACCTGCATTGTGGATTCGCTGCATCACCGCAGCAATCCTGTTGACCGCCTGCAGCTCTGCGGCGGAGCCGCCATCCGTGCCTGCCGCAACGTCGCCGTCGTCTCCTGGCCGCGTCGTGGCGATCGGCGATCTGCATGCGGATCTGGACAACGCGCAGCGAACGCTCCAGCTCGCCGGCCTGACCGATGAGACCGGCCGATGGACCGGCGGCGACACGGTCTTTGTGCAGACCGGCGACACCACCGATCGGGGCCCGGACAGCAAAGCGGTGATTGAGCTGCTCATCCGGCTCCAGGCCGAGGCTGAGGCGGCGGGGGGCGTCGTCCATCCGCTGCTCGGCAACCACGAAGTGATGAACCTGATGGGCGACCTTCGGTATGTCTCGGCCGGGGATGTCGCCGACTTTGGCAGCCCTGAGGCCCGCGCCGCCGCGTTCTCGGCGAGCGGGAACCTGGGATCCTGGCTTCGCCAGCTGGACGTCGCCGTCCAGGTCGGCGACACTGTGTTTGTGCATGGCGGCATCCGCCCCCGATGGGCCAAGCAGGGCGTCGCGGGGCTCTCCCGACAGACCCGGGCGGCGCTCCGCGGGCAGGCGCCGCCGGCCATTTTAGGCGAGGATGGCCCGCTCTGGTACCGTGGCTATTTTCAGAACAGCGAGGCGGTCGCATGCGCAGAAGCGAAGCAGGCGCTCCAGACCCTGGGCGCGCGACGAATGGTGATGGGCCACACCACCCAACGCAGCGGGAAGGTCGCGGTCCGCTGTGATGGCGCGATCATCGGAATCGATGTCGGAATCTCTGACCACTACGGTGGACACCTGGGCGCGTTGGAGATCCGCGCGGGGGATGCCTGGGTGCTGACGCCGCAGGGACCGCTGGACATCGCTGATCCCTGAGCCACTCAGCGGGCGCTCTTGATCCCAGAGAGGCCCCCATCGATCACAACTGTCTCACCGGTCATCCAGGTCTGCTCCAGCAGGAAGACGATGAGCGGCGCGACATCTTCGGGCTGACCGATGCGGCCGAGGGCATGCATCGCCTGGGAGGCCTTCAGGGATGCCTCACGGCGGGTGATGTTCTGAGCCAGCGGTGTATCCACCAGCCCCGGCGCCACCGCGTTGATGCGGATGCCTTTGCTGGCATACGACGCCGCGGACGAGCGGACCATGCCTTCGAGGCCCATCTTTGCGGCGGCGATGGCGTCATGGTTGGCGACGCCACCGCGAGCGGCAGCGGTCGAACAGAACACCAGGTTGCCCCCGCCGGTGCGTCGCAGCCGGCCGACCGCCTCACGGAGCACATAAAACGCCGAGGTCAGGTTCAGCGTCAACGTCTGCGCCCACTCGTCGTCCGAGGTCCGGTGCGCGGGCTTCAGCAGGATCGAGCCCACCGCATGCAGCACCCGGTCGAACCCGCCGTGCGCCGCGGTGACCGCGTCAAAGACCCCGGCGACTGCGTTGGCGTGGGTCACATCGGCGACATGAACGCTCGTCTCGGTCTCCAGCTCTGCGGCGAGGTTCCGCAGGCGCTCTTCTCTGCGGGCGACCAACGCAAGCGGCGTCCCTTTCTGCGCCAGCTCAAGGCAGACCTGTCGACCGATGCCGCCGGTCGCCCCAAAGATCACGGTCGCGTTGCGCATCTTCGCTCCTTGTCGTGCTTCGATCGGAGCCTTAGCGTCGGTCCATCGGGTCGCAATTCAGAGGACCGCTACGCGGTGGGCGTGAGCACCGGCTCTGGAGCAGGCAGGGGGGCCACCGCATCGGGGGGCGTGGGTTCTTTGTGCGGGAACTTCGGTTCTTTCTCGGGCAGGGCGGGCTCGGTGAAGTGGTACGCCCAGGTCAGGGCGACACAGAACAGGATCGCGCCGACGCCAAGGGCAGCGTCGACCATCCGCGGCGCCGACAGGGCCAGCCGCAGCATCAGCGTCGCCGCGGCGAACCCGAAGTATCGGAACAACACACGATACGCCGAGGCGAACCGGATCGAGATGAGGACGATCAGGACGTCGATGAAGATCATGGCGGTATACAGCCCTTCGAAGAAGGGCTGGTGCTCCCCATAGCCGAACTCCGCCGCGAGGTTGACGGCGCCTGTGCCGATGGCGCCGAACAACAACCCCAGCGCGATCACCTTCTTCAGTTCAATGAAGGTCTGATGATCGTCTTCGTTCTTCAGCTCTCGCTGGTGGCGCTGCATCCGATAGAACTGGCCGAGGACGATGAAGATCAGCAGGGCGCCCAGGGCATCGGAGACGATCCAGGGCAGCACCTCGCGGACCTCTTCCCAGATCAGGGGTTCCTGGAAGCCTTTCAGTTCCTTGAAGGTCTGGCGAAGCAGGATCAGGGAGAGGACCTGAAACTGCCGACCCGCCGCAGACGCGATCGAGTCAGCGAAGGCGAAAATCAGATCGATGACCTCGACCACCAGGAGGATGGTGAAGGCCATCTCCAGGGCGTAGAAGTGGCTGGGCGGCTTGTCGCCCCAGGGGATGAGCCCCCACCGGGCGAGCTGGACAACCGACAGGGAGAGCACGAAAGAAACGACGACCCCGGAGCCGACGATGCGGCGCACTCGCGGCGAGTCCCAGAAGTGCTCGATCCGGTCGAAGATGTTCGCGACTGTACTGAGTGCTGACATGTTTAGGTCATAGCGTTGTTTTTCAGAACCGCAGATCGCGAGCGCATCTGCGAGCGGATATCCCTGCATGCGCGCTGATCGGCATTAGACACTGGACGAGAGCCTGGGAGGATAGGATGCCGATCGCGATGAGTCGCGGATATTCGTTGGATACGTTGGGTGCGAAAATCTGTCTGGAGCGGGCCTGGGACATGCTCGACCGTGCCGTCGATGAGATCCCATTGGGTCCCACGGTTCGCTACATCGACTTCGGCACTGCCGATGGCGGAACGATGGTAGAGACCTGGGCCCGGGTCCTTGATCGGCTGCGGAGACGTGACGCGGCGGCGTTTCTGGAGCTGTGCTGCGTGGATCTGCCACGGACCGATTTCAACACCCTCGCCCACAACACCGACCGTGTCGTCGCAGATCGGCCACGCGCCGCAGCGCATCTGATCCCACGGTCGTTCTACTCAGCGGTCTCTGCGCCGGGGACGATGCGCCTCGGGTTCTCGTCGACGGCGATGCACTGGCTCAGCCAGCGGCCCGGCCCGCTCACCACCCACACCCACCCCAACGCGACCGATGACGACGGGCAGCGCGCGGCATACCAGGCACAGGCCGCCCGGGACTTCGAGCAGATCCTGCTGCGTCGCGCCGAAGAGCTGGCGATCGGCGGGCAGATGGTGCTGGTCAACCTCGCCACCGACGCGCAGGGGCGATTCCTCGGAAAGAACGGCGTTGACGAGAACATGCACGATGTACTTCATGAGCTGTGGCGGGGCATGTGGACCGACGGGCTCATCGAAGAGGCCCACTACCACGCGGCCGTCATCAACAACTATTACAAGTCCGACGCGGATTTTACGGCGCCGTTTCTGGATGAATCCGGAGCGGTCTGGCGAGCAGGGTTGCGGCTCAAGGAGCGTCGCACCGAGTCGATCCCCTGCCCCTACCGCGCGCGCTTCGAGGAAGACGGTGACGTGCAGGTCTTCGCCGAGGGGCTGATGCGGACGGTGCGCTCATGGAGCGAGCACGCCTTCCTGACCGCCGTCCAGGACGGCGACGCGCCCCAGCAACGCGTGGATACCTTCTACCAGCGCTATCAAGATCGCATCGCCCGACAGCCTCACCGCCACTCGATGGACTACGTCGAGCACTATCTCCGGTTGGAGAAGGTCTCGGGGTAGCCGCTATGGGACCATCCAGCGGCTCAGGTCCCGATCGATCTGGGCAGAGAGCCGTCGGACTTCGGGCTGGAACTCTTCGATCAGGCGCGCACGCAGCTGGGGGTCGAGCGGTGCCCGCTTCGCGTGCTGAGAGTTGAGGCGATGGATCTGCTTTCGCACCCCCCGTCGCCACTGGCGGGGGATCAGGTTTTTGAGCGGGCTCGGCGTGGCCGAGATGAGCCGACGCAGCCGCTCGCTGCGAACCGTCTTGTGCGTGTTGACCGGGCTGAGATCTGGCTGAAACCCAGGGTCAACGTCTAGGAATTTCAACGTCTTCCGATAAGCTGCCGCGGCGTCGGACCGCATATCGTCGATGAGGATGATGCGGATCTGTGATGCGGGGAAGTGTTCCTGATACCGGGCGATCTGTTCGCTGAGTCGCGCCACCCGCCGATACAGCAGCGCCTCTGGTAGGGGGGTGTTGGTCGGCAGCGCTCTGCCCTTCGCCCGCTGCGGCTCTGCGGCGAGCGCCGCCTCGAATGAGGTCAGATCTTCGTCACCCAGGCCGTTGAACCGCATCTGGGTGTAGTGCGCATACATCAAGTCGATGGGATTGCGCAGCATCACGATGATGCGCATCTCTTTGTTGTACGCGGCGATTTCTGCGGCGGCGCTCTGCGAATACAAGTACCAGACCGACGCTTCGCCGGTGCGGGCGGCGGACTCATCGGTTGGAAAGTGAGACTGGTATTCATCCCAGCTCAATCGATCACGCTGGGTAAAGTTCAGATCAGAGCCAAAGAAGTGCAGATCTTTCCGCTCCGCGACGAAAATATCCGGGTGAGCGGCCAGGTATCGGCACATCGCGGTGGTCCCACACTTGGGGGCGCCGACGATCAGAAAATCCGGTCGAGATCGGGATTGCACGCCGTCTCCTTAACCGACGCTCCGCCCCCCGCAGAGCTTATGGGCGACGGCATACCGAAAGAGAGGAGACGGCGATGACGTGAAAGCGGTCAGGGGGCGCCGCTCGTTATATACCGCCCCGCTGGAGGTATCCATGATCCTGTCTCTTCTCTCCTCGCTGACTGCGATGGCTGGCACCTATGCATCGCTCGATGAGCTTCAACCCGAATTACAGAAGCACATTGAGAACGGGCCGGTCTACATCGGCTTGCAAGGCGACGCATTGGTTCAGGCATGGAGCCGCTCTTCGCTCGCCGCCAACACCGGGTACCGCCCCTCACCCGTTCAGAATCGGAATGCCTTTGACAGCATCCTGTCCTTGAACCAAACCGACTGTGGGATGCTGGTCTCCCAGAGCGGCCGGGACATCCAGGCGGATTGGGTCTGTGTCGGTGAGCCCATCGTGACGGCGACACGAAATGAGGATGTGGTCCTCGTTGACACCGGACCGACGGTGCTCAAAGACAAGCGCCGATACACCAACATGATCACACCGGGCTACTTCCTGCCCCTTGGCCTCAAAGTCCGCTACCACCGACTGCTCAGCGATCGGTTCTCCGTCATCGTTGGCGGTGGGTTGAGCATCTTTGAGACCAGCGGCACCGAGGAGACCGAGGGCGTGTCCTCGCTGAACTATATGGTGATGGGAGGCGGCGACCTACACATCCTCGGAAACGGTTTCGATGGCCTGTTCGTCGGCCCCCGAGTGCTATTCCGCAGCCGAGACAGCGACCTGAACATCATCCAGGACAGCGACGGGGTGACCTCAAACGCGACCATCGCCCGGATGATCATCGGCTACCGGGTCGTGGTTGATCCCGGCCTGTCGGCGTCCCTCGGCATCGGCGGCAGCGTCCGCGCTGGCGAAAACTCCAGCGGCTCCCAGGGAATCCTGACCCTGCCTGCGCTGGAATTCAACCTCAGCTGGGCATTTTAGTCTCCTCCCATACGGGAATCCCAAACCGGGCAACCACCGGATCTCGACGACGCCGCGCCATCTCTTCGCGGCTTTCATTCTGTCCTTTCATGCCCCGAAAGACGCGAACCCGCGCGTCTGTTCGCGCTGGTGCTCTGTGATTTCGCGAGCGTCTGCGTTCGGCTCTGGAGAATGGCGCCGGACGATAACGCCAACGCAGCACACACAGCGCCCGCAGCTTCAAATCGTAAATCAGCTCCTGTGTCAGCCTATCGCAGCCCGAGCGAACCTCGACACCATAAGAGTAAGATCAGAACCTTACGTCACGTCGTTACCGTGTCTTGAGATCTCGAAAGCGATCCGTACTCTTCAATACCAACGGCAGACACAGAACAAG
>JBCBLB010000122.1:0-17102 GCA_038520555.1 Myxococcota bacterium
GGTGGGGTTTCCACGGATGGATCCTCGGCAGAAGGATCCACAACGGGTGGGGTTTCCACGGATGGATTCTTGGCAGAAGGATCTGCAGCGGGTGGGGTTTCCACGGATGGATCCTCCGTAGATGGTTGTTCCACAGATGGATCCTCGGCAGATGGCGTGTTTGCAGACGAACCCATCTCATCCGCCGAGGGAAGGGGCGGTGAGGGGTTCGAGGGGTTGGTCAACTCATCAAGGGTAGGGGCGTCTTTTTTGCCCATTGCGGATCCTCCAGACGCGCCCGCATCATACCGCGGCTCGGATCATGCCCCGGTCTCGATGCACCGCTTCCAGCAGACGGTTCGAATCATCTCTGCCGCAGAGCGCAGGGCATCTCGGGAAATGAATTCATCTGGCCGATGGGCGACGGCGATGCTTCCCGGTCCGAAGATCAGCGGGGCGCAGCCCAACCGGGTGAGGTTGCCGCCGTCGGTTCCGAAGGGCATCCCGCCCGGTGTCTCCTCGATCGCATGGGGGCGCAGCAGCACCTCCAGTGGTGTGCCCGGCTCGGTCAGCAGGGGCGGCAGCTCATGGAGCGCCGTGACCGTGACCGCGCCGCCGTCATCACGTGCGCGGGCGTCGATGGGGGCGATGCGCTCGCGGAGCCGCTCAAGGAGCTTCGCGGTGTCCACCCCCGGCGGTGCGCGGAGCCCGATGTCCAGCTCGCACCGCTCCGGGACGATGTTGATCGCGGTGCCGCCGTGGATACAACCAGCGTTGATCCGGGTGTACATCGGTGGCTGCCCGGAGAGCTGGATGGTCTCTTCGGCCAGCTCCCCCGCCATCTGTTCCAGGTCAACCAGGACCCGCCCGGCGAGGTTGATGGCGCTGTGCCCCAACTCTGGACGCGAGCTGTGCGCGGCGCGCCCATGACACACAATCTTCACGGCGAGGTGACCGGGATGGAACCGAGCGATTTTGAAGTCGGTGGGTTCCCCGATCCAGGTCGCCTTTGGCAGCCTCCGCCCGGCCAGCTGCCCAGACAACGCTGCGGAGCCCATCCCACCCACCTCTTCATCATGGGTCCAGATGAGCACGACCTCACGGCGGAGCTTCTCGACAGGGAGCTGCCCCGCGGCGACCGTTGCCGCGGCGATGAAGCCCTTCATGTCGCAGGCACCGCGGCCAAAGAGGTTGCCCCCCCGGGCGGTCAGGGTGAAGGGATCCTGGCTCCAGTCCTGCCCTTCGACCGGGACGACGTCCATATGGCCACACAGCGCGATCCCATCGGTCCCTTCTGGACCGGCAGAGGCGACCACGTTGTGCTTTCCAGGGGCGGTCTCGAACCGCTCCACACGGAAGCCGGCGTCTTCCGCACGCTCTGCGAGGTGGGCGGCGAGGTCGGCGAGCGATTGATCGCTGACGGTGGGGTAGGACACCAGCCGGGCGAGCAGCGCTTCCGGCTCAGTCGTCATCTGCCTCTTCCTCCTCTTCTTCTTCGACACCTTCTTCTTCCCACCAGTGACGGCCGATGGGGACGGGGGGGACGTCCATGCCTTCTCTCAAGCCGATGATCCGATCGGCGTTGAGCTTGATGTCCGAGGGCAGCGCGATCGCAGCGGCCGGGCTGAGGTGCAACGCACGGGTCATCTCATCGGGGGTCTGTGGGGCGCTGCGTTCGGACTTGTTGAGCTCTTCATCGACCTGCTTGGGGATGCTCTTGTAGGCTGCGCGTTCCGCCTCCATGGCGCGCTCCATCAGCTGCGCCCCACGAGAGACATCCCCGTTGGCGAGGCTCTCCGCGGCGCGCCGGTATAGCCGGGCGGTCTCGTGGTAGCGGGTGGTGTCGGGCAGGTGGTATCCCGGCGCCCCGCGAGCGACTTCCTTGTACCACTGGCGCTGATCCCGCATCTCCAGCAGCTCTTTGATCTGAACCCCGCGCAGGGTCTTCAGCCGCTCGGAGATAAACGCCAACAGCCCGTCGCGGATGTTGGCGGATTGGCCGAGCTGTTCTTTGAACTGGTCGTTGCCCATCTTCCCGGAGACCCGAGAGAGTTGTTGGCTGGCCGGATCTTGAGCCTGGTTGGGGCCGACCGAGCGCATGACCCGCACTTCACGGTCGGTGTTGTCGGGGTGTTTTTTGTTCGAGCGCATCACGCCGCCTGGGGAGGTTTGGGGAGGGCCGCTTGACCAGAACCGAGGAGGTTCGATAGCGTGAGCACCAGATGGATGTCACATCCACTGAGTACCTCCCTCTCTTCTTGTTGAACAATGAAAACACTGTATCGCCTTGATCGCCCGATTATCGGAAGCCGGCAGCTGGAACCCAGCCCGGTGGCGGAGCGTGCGCGGAAGCGACAGGTCGTCAAGCCGTCGACCGTGGTGTTGCCCGACCACCTCCGTCCGGCGCGGGGGGCGGTGCGTGCGTTCCGGCGTCAGGCGGAGCCGGGGCCAAACGCCCCACAGCTGATCCGCCTCAACCGCAACCCCTTCGGGATGCGACAGGCGCCGTTCTCTCGGGCGAAGACGTCGGAGTTTTCGTTGGTTCGCCCAGAGCGAAAGATGGTAGGGGGGATTTTCCGGGACGCTCTCGAAAGTGGTAAACGATTGCCATTCCCGAAGCCGACTGATGTACACCCTCGCCACCAACCGCGACGACGTCCATCGGTGAATGACTGGCTGCTCTCCAAAGGTGATTCCATAGATGAGTGAGGTGCTCGACGGCCGGCCAGTCGCTCCCATGTCTGGCTCCAACGTCATCGGTGAGGTGACTGAGAACCTCCAGCGGTTTCTGCTGGACGGCTGGGACATCTCCGAGCGGCCTCCACGAATGGAGGAAGACCTCAGCTTCGTCCCCAAAGATCGGGAAGAGGTCATCTACATCTACATGTATCGGCTCGCCCACAACCCCAACCTTCAGAACTCACGGCGATATCGGCAGGCGCCGGTGTTCCTCAACAGCGAGCCGGACGAAGGTGGTGAGGTTTACTTCCATCGTCCACCCCTGATGCTCGATCTGTTCTATCTGATCATGGTTCACAGCAAGTTCCGGTCAGATGCGGAGCGGCTGTTGGGGTGGGTGCTGCTCCGGCTCAATGAGGCGACCCACCTCGTCCACCGCCCACGGAAGTTCATCCTGCCCGATGGGCGTGAGGTGGACAGCCTGGGGCGGCCGTATGCGCGGGACGCCCGGGATGCGGACGATCTGCTGATGGAGAAGGTGTCGCTGGCGCTGGTGGACGATCTGACCGTCGGCGATGCGACGAACCTGTTCAGCTTGCATGAGGCGCCGTATCGGCCCTTCTTGACTTACCGCGCGCGGGTTGTCCTGCATGGCTCACTGCTGGCCAGTGGCGGGGGCACGCAGATCAATTTGCCGCGGCTTGAAAACACGGCGTCCAACCCGGAGCGTCGGAGACCCCCTGCCGCCGGTCAGGCCAACGGGCGTCGAGAATCACGTAGGATGGGCCTGCCCGGTCCAAAACCCCATTTTGTGCGTCGAATGACCGACGCAGCCCCAGACACAGACATGGAGGATTAGGTGGAGTACCAAACCCCAGGCGTTTACATCCGTGAGGTCGACAGCGGCCCAAAGCCCATCGCTTCAGTTTCGACCAGCACTCCGGGCTTCATTGGCCTGTTCCCGTTCTCGCCCGCTGCAGATGCGATCGCGATCACCGGAAATGACGGCGCCCGTCAGATCCGGGGCAAGGTCCTTCCCCAGCTTGTCGACAACAAGGGCTCGGTCAAGGGTGATGCGACCGAAGCCGCGACGGCGTTGACGGAAGCCTTCCGCTTCCGTCGCAGCCAGGTTCGTGACGTCAAGAAGTACCTTGAGCTGCACGGCGCCGCTGGCTCCGGCAAGAACGGCGCCAAGTTTGAAGCCGGCCCCAAGGGCAAGGTCAAGATCTCGATGGCCGACCAGTCCGTTCTCGCCGCTGACACCATCGTCGATGTCAAGGGCAAGATCGTCACTGAGAACGACCAGCTCGTCGAAGATCTGCTCAACCAGCTTCACGACAGCTTCCCGCTGACCGCGCCGTCTGCCAAGACCGCCGCTGAGGTGCTGGAAGTCTACGGCTATAAGTTCGACGGCGCAGAGGGCACCGCCCTTCGCAGCGAATACTCGATCCCGCCGGTCGCTGTGACCAACAAAGGCGAGTTCTTCCGCTGGTTGCAGAGCTTCTTCGCGCAGTATCTCCTTGAGACCCGCCCTCTCGAGGATCTGATCGGCCAGGCCATGGATGACCCCGATGAGGCCGCGGATGCAGTCTATGAGGCGCTGTCCAAGGACGACACCTTGAAGCAACAGTTCCGTGAATTCCTCAGCCAGCCCACGGTGTTCAGCTTCGTCGCGTCCGTCAACGGGTTCTATGACAATGGCGGAGGCAAAGCGTACGTGTACTTGATGGGCGTCCAGAACCTCAACGGGTCAATCCGTGAGAACCAGGCAGACAAGCTTGGTCTGTATGCCTTCGATGACGCAGATGACATCGCCTTGATGGCGGCTCCGGGCTGTAACACGGTCCAGCAGAAGGAGATGCTCGAGTATTGTGAAGTCCGCAAGGACCGCTTCGCCATCCTCGACGGTCCGATCGTCAGTGACGGTGCGATGGACATTCCGGCTTCGGAGAAGGGCTATGGCGCGATGTATGTGCCGTGGTATCGGGTCACCAAGCCGTCGTGGTTTGTCGGCGAGCAGGAGATGAAGGTCACCGGCCCCAACCGCCGCAAGCTCATCAAGGCCAGCAAGGACGAGCTGTACGTTCCGCCGTCCGGCCACATCGCGGGCATCATGGCACGCGTCGATGGTGAGCGCGGCGTCCACAAGGCACCGGCGAACGAGCTGGTCATGGGCATCACCGGCCTGACCCAGAACATCAACCGCATCGAGCAGGCGCAGTACAACGATCGCGGCATCAACGTCATTCGTGAGTTCAAGGACCGGGGCATCCGGGTCTGGGGCGCGCGGACCCTGGCGACCAAGTCCGATCCCAGCTGGAAGTACATCAACGTCCGGCGCCTGTTCATCATGGTCGAGCAGTCGATCATGCTCGGCAGCCAGTGGGCGGTCTTCGAGCCCAACGATCAGACCCTGTGGAAGAAGCTGACCCGGGATGTGCGCTCGTATCTGATGCGGGTGTGGCGTTCAGGTGCGCTGTTCGGCGCGACCCCTGAGGAAGCCTTCTACGTCAAGTGCGACACGGAGACCAACCCCCGTTATCTTATCGACGCGGGTCAGGTCAACGTTCAGATCGGCATTTGCCCGGTCAAGCCTGCAGAATTCGTTATCTTCAGTATTGGTCAGTGGGACGGTGGCGCCCTCATCGATGAGGCCTGATTCCCCCTGACTATTTCCTGTCCGGTTCATCCAGCCATCAGTGAAACGGACACAACCACATGGAGCATTAACCAATGCCTACAGAAGACCTGTTCGGTTCATACAACTTCCTCCTGGAGATCCAGGGGGTCATCAACGACAACAAGATCATCGTCGGCGGCTTCAAGAGCGTCTCCGGCATGGACTCGGAGACTGAGATCATCGAGTTCAAGCAGGGCAACGACATGGTCGTCCGCAAGAAGCCCGGCCGCACCACCTACGCCAACATCGTCCTCGAGCGTGGCTACACCGCGACCGACGACCTGTGGCAGTGGCGTAAGAACATCGAGGACGGCAAGATCGACCGCCGCTCCGGTTCGATCATCGTCCTTGACCAGGACGGCCAGACGGAAGTTGCCCGCTACAACTTCTACGAAGGGTGGATCGCCAAGTGGTACGTGCCGGAGATGAAGGCAGATTCGTCTGACATGGCGATCGAGAAGTGCGAAATCGCCGTCGAGAAAATCGAGAGAGCCTGATGGAACTGAAGACCGAGTACGAGTTTGTCCTGCCCAGGGGCTACGTTGATAAGGAAGGCATCCTCCACCGTGAGGGGGTCATGCGTCTCGCGAACGCCAAAGATGAGATCGTTCCGCTCAATGATCTTCGTGTTCAGCGCAACCGGGCGTACCTGATCATCGTACTCCTGAGCCGGGTGATTTCTCGGCTCGGCACCCTCAAGGAGATCAACACCGGCGTCATTGAGAATCTGTTCGCCAGTGATCTCCGCTTCCTCGAAGAGATGTACAACCGCATCAACGAGGATGAGGCGACGGTGACGGTGACCTGCCCTGAGTGTGGCGCGAACTTCGAGCGGGAGTTCGGCCGCCTGGGGGAATCGTAAGCTACCCCTTGGAGAGCATCTTCAAGGAGGTAGCTTTCATCGCCTACCATTTCCACTGGGATCGCGAGACCATCCTGGGGTTGCCCCACAGGGAGCGCCACTACTGGGTTCGCGAGATCTCCCGGATCAACGAACGGATCAATTCCCCACGTTGAGGTCGTTATCTGACTTGAAGGGTACTTTCCGGCGGCTCTCCTGGAGGGCCGCTTTATTTTGATCGATACTGTCTCTGGCTTGTTGTTCAACCCTGCTTCTTGGAGATGTCCCCGATGCGTCCAGGCATCATCGTCCAACACGGCCGGCTGCCCGATCGGCGCCGCGCTCTGATTCGATGCGACATCACCGCGCTCATCGGCTTCATTCCTCAGGATGGGTGGCCCGAAGGCGCCGCGGTGGGGGATTTTATCGAGATTGTCCTTCGCCGCGAGGCGGACCTGTGGAGCTACCCGGACTGGAAGGTGTTCGATCCGGCCAGCCGCCGGGCGGTCCGCGACTTCTTCCTCAACGGCGGTGAGGTGCTCCACCTGTTCGGAGTCTTCCTCCGGAGCTTCGACGATCTGCGCGAGCTGACGGACAGCCCGTCCTTGTTGGAGCCGTTGCTGGATCGGCTTCGGACTGAGGAAGACATCGCCCTGCTGATCTCCCCTGCGGCTGCGTATATGCCTTGCGAGGTTGACCGTCGGGGCGTGGTGCGCGCCGATGCGGAGGGCCTGTATGACAGGTTGCTCGCCCACTGTCGTGAGATGACCAATCGGTTTTTGATCATCGATGCGCCCAACGGCCTTCACGATGAGCTTCTGCTTCGTTGGGTGGAGGGGTTTCGGAGCCGGGAGCTGCTCAACCGCTCGTATGGTGCGGTGTATTACCCCTGGCTGTTTGACGGCCAGGAGCGGTTCCCGCCGAGCGCGAGCCTTGCGGGCGTGTATGTGCATACGGAGAAGTCTCGGGGCAATTTTGGGGTGTACTGGCCGCCTGCGAACGTCCCGCTCAAGGGGGTGACTCACCCGGAAGTAGAGCTTCGCTGGGATGAGGTGGAGGCGATGTCGGACAACGGGATCAACCCGCTAGTGCTCCAGTCGGGGCGCGGGGTGGTGGTGTTTGGCGCGCGGACGCTGAGCCAGGAGAAGGGGTTGGAGTTTATCAACAGCCGCCGGGTGGTGAGCATGATCACCGAGCAGCTTCGACGGGATAGCGAGTGGGCGGTGTTTGAGACGAACAACCCGCATCTGTGGGATGTGCTGGATCGGGACATTCGCTATCGGTTGGAGCAGTTCTGGCGGGCAGGTCTGCTGTCTGGCGACAAGCCTGGAGAGCAGTACTCTGTGTTGTGTGACAATACGAACAATCCTCGTGCGCAGCTGGACGCCGGGCAGGTCAATGTCGAGGTGAAGATCTACCCGGTGGGCACGACGGAACAGATCGTCATCGACCTTCAGCTGGGTGGTTGAACGGTGAGATGCCAGAGGCGTTGGATTGCTATAAGATGAACACGGATGTCGAATCGCGTTGAGGGAGGTCTCCATGAACTGGGTTGGTCGCGGTAAAGGTCGAAAAGCGGCGCAGCCGAGAGTGACCGTACAGGGCGGTCCGGGGCGCGGCGGTGGTCGCAGAGGTGCGCAACCATCGATCAGCGTGACAGCTGGTGGCTTCGTCGGGATGGGCAAAGGGCGCAAGCCTGGTCAGCCTAAAATCGTCGTTGGTGGTTGGATATCGGTCCGTGCGGGCCTGCTGTCCAATACAGGAGCGAAGAGCGAAGCCCCTGCAGATCTCACCGATCCCGAAGGCAACTACGTCTTCGCGCTGGAGATTGACGGGGTCGAGGTCGGACACTTCATGGAGTGTTCGGGGTTGAAGACTTCGACGGAGATCTTCGAGATCGCCGAAGGCGGGATGAACGATCGGGTCCACAAGCTGCCTGGCCAGTCCAAATGGGAGAACATCACCCTGCGTTACGGCGTGACCAGCGACACATCGCTGCTCGGCTGGCGGGGCGAGATCCTCAACGATGACTTCGGCGGGGACGCGCGACGAAACGGCTCGATCGTGGTGAAGAACAACCAGATGGAAGTGGTGCGTCGGTACAACTTCAAGGACGCATGGCCGGTGTGCTGGGAAGGCCCCAGCCTGTCTGCCAAGGGCTCGGAGCTCGCCGTCGAAATGATCGAGATCGCCCACCACGGCGTTGAGATCACCTGAAGGTAGTCGCTGTTTTTTCCCGATGTGTTGGGCGTGGAGGACGTAGATGAGCGGAACAGAACGGCAACTTCCCGGCGCGTCGCTGTTGGAACGGCTTGAGCGACGCACGAAGCGTCGGCCTCGGGTGGGTCCCTCGCCGACATTCTTTTCGCGCTTCAAGATGGCAGATCCCTGGACCGTTGGCGCCACCAGCGAGCCTGGTGAAGCCACAGGCCTGGATTACGTTTACCTTTCAGGGCTGCCGTTCTACGCCATGATGAGGCGGATGTTCGCCAAACACAGGGCACGGCGCACACTGGACCGTCATCAACGGGTTCGTGCCCAACGGCGTCCGCTCCGTGCGGCGAGCCGGTTGGGCCACTCCACCGGTCAGCGTGCCATGTTCAGCTTCGGTGGCTTCTCGCTGTCTGAGCAGGACATGATCGTTCCCTTCTCGACGGCTTCACAGGAAGAAGAGCCGACACCCGTTCGGGTCGTCTCTGGTTGGGGTGCTCCACAGCCTGTGACGCCTCGCAGAGCCCGTGTTGCGCAACGGCAGGCTGTTCAGCCCACCCTGGTCACCATTGTTCAACGTGACGATCAAGTGTCTTCCAGGATGGACCGACGTGTGGTTTCCAGTGTGGAACGACAGGTTTCTTCCAGGGCGGAGCGACCACTCGCGCGAATCGGTCGACGGGTTCAGGTTCTTCAACGGGCCCAGGATCCGGTCACGCAGCTGATTCAGCGGTCCGGCGTTCGGATGAGCCCGCGGCTGGTTCAGATCCTCGAAGAGACAGCAACGTTGCCCGTGGAAGAGCGGGTGGTTCGGGTCCGACGTGCCGCGCGCCGCCTTGGTGGGGTGCGTCGACAGATTGAAGACATCCTTGAACCTCAGATTGCAGACGCAGATGCGACCCCCATCTCTGTGGTGCAGGGGCGGGTCAGCGCCCCCAACCGTCAGCAGCGTCGTGGTCTTCGGACGGTGATGTCGGGTTCTCCGATGATGCGCGCCATTGAGCACCCCCCGGTTCAGATCCCTGATGCCCTACAGGAGCGGCCGTCGCCGCGGCTGCCGCAGCGTCAGGTGACGCCCAGCGCGCCCCGACAAGTTCGTGTTCGGACCAGCGTGGCGCGGGCGCCCGCCAGCCGGGCGCCCCGTCGGGCCGCACGGGCGACGCCGGCATCTCGGAGTGCTGAACGCTCTCCAGGAGACCCACCCAGGCCGGCGGAATCTGCTCCGTCGGCGCTCCCATCTCGCATCGCGCCCCGGCCGCTGACCGCACATGTCGCTGCACGTGTCCGTCAACAGGATGCCTTGATGGCACCCGGCCGCTCCATTGTGCCGCGCGTCACTCCCGCGACCGGGATCGAAGATGAGCCGCACACGCAGGCAGCATCATCGGTACGACGCGCCGTTTTACGGGCTCGTGACGGTGAGCGGCGGACCCGATCGCTGCTGCCCCAGGTCATCGTCCGTGACGAAGCGTCAGAGGCCGTCACGTCCGCGGCGTCTCCTGTGGTTCTCCCGAGCCGTCGGCGTGGGCGGACATCGCGCACCGCGATGTCGGTCCAGAGTCCGACCCAACACCTGATCGCTCGGGAAGCCATCGGCGAACCGTCGGTGACATCGGTAATGCCGAAGGTTACGCCGACAAACGCGCCCGGAACTTTGACCGGACGCCCGAAGCAACGACTGGCCAGCCAGCCTATCGCCGTAGAACCTGCAACGACGACCGGGGCACGTGTCCCGACGGCGACGCAGCGTGTTCAGCAGCGACTGTCGCGGACCGAAGATGTCGTCGAGCGTTCTGTAGTGCCGCGGGTCACGCGGACGCGCCGCGAAGAGACACCGGGTGTTATGCGCGCCGCCCTGGAACGGGCGGATGCGGTCGAACCGGTCGGTCGCTCGTCGGTTCCGCGGGTGACCCGCCGCCCCACCATTGATGCGCCTACGCCAGTCCTCCCCACGTTTTTAGAGCCTGCGCCGGTTGATGGATCCGCTCCGATACGGACCCGGCCGGTCACATCTGCTCCACCGTCGACGCCGGTTCGATCGGCATCTCGCCGATCACAAGCCGCAGAGCCCGCCGCGCGTTCCGTCCTGCCACGGGTCACTCGGCAGATTGTGCCGACGATGCCGACCCCTGGTGTTGAATCGGTGCAGGTACAGACACCGGTTTGGGCGGCATCTCGCCGATCACAGGCCGCTGAGCCCGCCGTGCGTTCCGTCCTGCCACGGGTCACCCGGCAGATCGTGCCGACGATGCAGGCCCTTGACGCTGAGACCCCTGAGGTTGAATCGGTGCAGCCGTCGACGCCGGTTCAATCGGCATCTCGCCGATCACAAGCCGCAGAGCCCGTCGCGCGTTCCGTCCTGCCACGGGTCACCCGGCAGATTGTGCCGACGATGCAAACCCTTGAGGTTGAATCCACACAACCGTCTACAACTGCGCCCACCCGGCAGGCGTTGAGCCGCCAACAAATCGCAGAGCCGAAAGACGGCTCGGTGTTGCCGCGGATTACCCGGAAACCACAGACCGTCCATACAGAAGCGGTGGCCCCTGCTGAGGTCGTTCAAACAGTTGATGGGGTGACGCGCCGCGTGCGCCCGGCACAACGCATCGTTCACCGTCAGGAAGATGGCGACGTTCGCACAGATGCGGTTCGCTCGTCGGCAGAACCTCGGACCCGTACGGTCCGGCGCCCTCGCCAAATGGGGCCTCAGCCGGTCACGTTGCGTCCGACTGTGAAAGAGCATGCTCCCGAAGAGCCGACTCCGATGACGCAAGAGCGCGTCACCGTCGTTCGTTCGCCTGCGGCCACGCCGGCTCGACGTCGGGTTGCTGCAGTCGTTGCTGCGGCTGAGCGGAGCCGCCGGACCCCGGTGACCAGTGAGAGTGTTCGACGGGCCACCGCGCCGGTGACCCCACGCGCAGACGCGCCCTATGTTGACGTCGCCTTCCAACGCGCGTCCCGTAGTCCGGTCTCTTACGCGCGTCGGGCGCGGACCTCGCCAGGGATGATGCGGGTCATCGTGATCGATGACCCGACACTGGAGACAACGCCGACGCTGCGCCAACGGCCGGAACTGACGGCTTCAGCGGCTGCACCGAGCCGCACTCGCCCCACGACAACCGACACCACCGCCACAGCATCTCGTCAAGCCCGTCTGGTGACGCGAAGTCCAATGATGGATCGGTCGCTGGAGCGAAGCGTCGACCACTCGCTGGAGCGAAGCATCGACCGCCCGCTGGAACGGATCCCTGCTCGGGCAGAGAACACGCCGACTGCTCCGATGCCGTCCAATCGGACGCATTGGGTCGAGACTCGTTTCCTCCCAGGTGAGCGCCCGCAACGGCGTGTGCGACTGTCCACCACTGCCGAAGGCGTCGTGGTGCGGGCTCCGGATCCGGTGATCGAGCCAGATGTGGCGATGCAGCCACGGGTGCGCCGACAAGGAACACCAGATCCGGTGATGCGGCCTCTGGTGCGCCAACAAGTGGAACCAGATCCGGTGATGCAGCAACGGATGCGCCGACGCGCTGCGCTGGTGTCTGGAGATCCCACAACCGAAATCGCGGCATTGCCAGCGCCATGGAGCCGTCCGGTGGTGGGACGGAATCGACAGGCGCGTACGTCTTCTCGACTCCCCCGTCAGGCCATGGCGCGGACCCGTCGCACTGCTTCGGGGACGTTTGTTGCACAACGCGCGGCCGCCACACGTGGGCAGCGACGTCAGGCCATGCAGGGTCCATCCCAGAGTGGGTTCGTGCTCCCACAGGGCCCGTCGCTTGAGGCGGATGCGCCGCAGTCCACCTCAACCCGGCCGCCACTTCCGTGGACCCTGGAGGCGGTTGACGTCCAGTCCCAGAATCCGGCGCTGCCGGTCTGGGCGCAGCGAGCCAGCGGTCAGCCGCGGGTCAGCGGAAGCGACGACTTCCTCAACGCGCTGGCCCGCGCCGGCGACGTCAAAGAGGTGGTGCGGGTCATCTTCGCGCGGTCAAAAGAGCCCACGCCGATGATGCGCAGCCTGTCCTCGCCGGTCATCCAGGTGATTCAGCAGATTCGGGAAGAAGCGCATCGGGCCACTGGTGGACAGACCGCAGTCGCTGGACAGACAGGCGCTGCAGCGCGGGGGCGCATCGCCCGGACCGCGGAGCAGACGCCGCTGAGCCGCGATCGGCGCCGGCAAGTCCGGAATACACGGGTTGCACAGACGCAACGTGCGATGACCGGGCTGCGTACGCTCGCGTCAGCGCCGACCAGCGAAGGGGTCAGCGAAGACCGGGTGATGAAGCTCGCCCGGCGGCTGCGTGACCTGGTCCATCTTGCAGAGAACCGCAATCGTCGGGATGAAGCGCGTCAGGGCGTGCGAATGGCAGAAGACAGCGGCGCCGCGCGCGCCGAAGGCAGCGCAGCGCCTGCCCAGGCTGCAGATGGCCTGGGCGGGGAGAAGCGGCAGGTGGATATCGACGCGCTGAGCCAGGAAGTCTCCAAGCTGGTTCAGCAGGAACTGTCAATGCAGAAATTGCGCCGGCCAGATGGCTCGGACGATGACATCTGGGGATGGTAAACCACACAGCGCAACCTTCGCGGGGTGAACGATGAGTGTCTCAAAAGCATCATTTAATCCGGAGAACAGTGGGCCGTTCAACGTCCAGTTCAACCCGGTCAATTTTAAGTTCAACAAGCCGGTCACTTGGGGAGAAGCTGAAGAGCAGGGACAAGAGTCCAAGCTTGAGTTTCAGAAGGCCAAGCCCGCCTCGATCGAGATGGAGCTTCACTTTGACGGCACCAGCGACGGCACCAACGTCCATAAGGCCTGGGTGAGCAAGCTTCTGGAGCTGACCAACCCTTCGATGAGTGACAACGGTGACAACGACAAGAAGCGCCCACCGAAGGTCGACTTCAGCTGGGGTGAGTTCAGCTTCACCGGTGTCGTAGAGTCGGTGAACACGACGTATACGATGTTTTCCCAGCAGGGCAGCCCCATCCGGGCCAAGGTCTCGCTCAAGATGAAGGAGTGGACCCCGGAGAACAACTACAGCAGCTCTGGCAGCGGTCGGGCTCTGAACACCGATAAGGTGCAGCTGGTGACGGTTCAGGCGGGGCAAACGCTTTCGCAGATCGCCGCCCAGAACAACACCACCCAGCGGGACATCCTCAACAACAACCCGCAGCTCGACAGCTTCATCGAGTTGGCCGCGGGCACGGTCCTCGCCATCTTCTGATCCCACGCTTAAGCCCGGAAGTCTGAGATGAGCCGTTCAAGCGAAAGTCTTGCTATCAGGTACACCATCACTGTAGGTGGTACGACGATGAAACAGACGGAGGGGGATGCCCTCCAGATGGCCGTGGTCGAAGACCACGTTGACATGGTGGGGATGTGTACGATCCGTGTCGGCGGGACAGAGGGCAACCCCTCCTGGAACTTCAGCATGGGCGATCCGGTCGAAGTGGAGATCGAAGGTGGCCAGCTGTTTTCGGGTGAGGTCATCGCCCTGGAGCCCGGCTTCCAGATCGAAGGCACCGCGTCGATGACCATCCGGGCGATGGACAAGTCGCACCGCCTGGGCCGGGGCACGAAGACCCGGTTCTGGAACGACATGAAGGACTCCGACGTCGCGCAGGAAGTGGGCGGTGAGTGCGGGCTGAGCGTCGAAGCAGACGACACCAGCGAGGTGATGCCTTACATCCTGCAGCGCAATGAGAGCAACATGGTGTTCCTCAAGCGCCTCGCAGCCCGCAACAACTTCCAATTGCGCGTCAGCGAGGGGAAGCTGATGTTTACCAAGCCCAGCTACCAGGGCAACGCGGCGCAGATCACCATGGGAGAGAACCTGCGCGCGATGCGGATGTCCTTCAACAGCTCGGAGATGGTCCAGCAGGTGATTGTCCGTGGTTGGAACCCCACGGACAAGGCAGAGGTTGTGGGGACCGCGTCCGCCGGCGATGTGACCTCGATCGGTGGTGGAGAAGTTGGAGCGCAGTCCGCCTCAGTGTTTGGTGAGACGACCGCGTTCATCACCGACGTCCCTGTGTCCTCGCAGGCACAGGCCAACGCCATCGCCAAGGCGGAGATGGAACGGTACGCGCGGCAGTATTGTCGGGGCAGCGCGACGATGCGAGGGGATCCGGCTGTGCTGGCGGGGACGATGGTGGAGTTTGCCGGGCTGCCCAGCGGACAGAATGGCAACTTCTATGTCATCGCCACCCGTCACATCATCAGCACCCGAACCGGGTACACGACCGAAGTGACCTTCTGTAGCAACACCATGGGCAGTTGAGTCAGCGGGAACGCGTCGGGTTTGTTGCGGTATACCGTCCGGTCATCGGGCCATCCGTGCTCCCGTTCAGCGTGGTGTCTGCGCAGTTGTGGTAAAACGCGGAGGAACCCAGGCGCGTTTTGATTACTGCGTTGCGCGCGGAAGGAGAGCCATGGCCGCTCGAAAAGACTTTTTGGGACGTGGATGGTCGTTCCCATTCCACTTTGATCCTGCCACCGGCGCGGTGGCCACATCCGAGTTTGAAGAGAACATCCGCCAGAGCATCACGATCATCCTGGGCACCCGCCCCGGTGAGCGACAGATGCTGCCGGACTTCGGGTGCCGGATTCATGAGCTGTTGTTTGCCCCCAATACTCCCTCGACCGCGCGTCAGGCCCGCCGCTATGTCGAAGAAGCCCTGGTGAACTGGGAGCCCCGGATCGAAGTGACCGATGTGCGCTCCGAGCCTGACCCTTCCGGCGCGATCCGGATCCAGGTGAGTTACCGCATCCCCTCGACTGGCGCGACCGAGACCCTCTCGCACGTCGTCACCAACCGCTGATTGAGGCCGTTTGAACCATGCCCATCAAGCCGCCCAACCTCGATGATCGTCGTTACGACGACATCATCGACGAAGCCCGCAAGCTGATCCCCCAGTACTGCCCGGAGTGGACCAACCTCAACCCCTCCGATCCCGGGATGACGCTCGTCCAGCTGTTCGCCTGGATGACCGAGCTGATCATCTACCGGCTGAACAAGGTCCCGGACAAGACCTATATCCACTTCCTCAACTTCATCGGTGAGGAACGCAAGCGGGCCCGTCCCGCGGTCGGGCCGGTGACCTTCCAGCTCCGCGGTGAGCGTCCGCTGGAGCTGCCAGCCTTCACCCGCTGCTCGACCCGTCAGACCGAAGAGAAGGCCGCCCTCGAGTTCCTCACCGTCGATCGCCTGACGATCCACAAGAGCAACATCGTCCGGGTGATGGCGGTCAAGGGCGGCAAACGTCCCGTTGTTCGTGAGCTTCCCTTCACCCACCTCAATAACCACGCTGCGGCGCTGCAGTTTTCGGGTGGACGCGGGATCCAGTTCTTCGACCTGGATCCTCTGGCGTATGGTCCTGATGCGTATACGCCGCATCAGTTCCTCTATATCGCCCACAACGATCTTCGGCTGATGGACTTTGACCCTGAAGAAGGTCGACCGGTGGGTCGGATGCGGGTCCGCCGCTCCAGCGGTGATGAGATGAGCATCGCTGCCTTCTTCCGATGGGAGTACCCCACCGCCGACGGCTGGGTGCCGGTCTCGCTGACTTCCGAACGAGAAGACAACCTCGGCCTCAAAGAGTTCTCGCTGGTCACGGCGATGCCTGGCATCATCGAGATGCCCTTTGAGGTCGGTGATGAGCGCACCAAGCTTCCCGAGCCTGTCGCCCGCTCTCGATGGTGGATCCGTGGGCGGCTCGACTATGAGCGATGGCTCGCGGAGCGGATGCGGGATGACCTCGACGTGTCCTGGAAGGACGATCGTGGCGGCGAAGAGCGCTCGATCCACAACTGGAGTGTGCGGGCGAGCGGTAGAAACCTGGAGTTTTTCCTCCAGGATCTGCCCCCCATCCGCGGCGGGTGGACGATTCGGCTTGCGCTCGTCGATCGGGGAGTTCCCGCGGGTCGAAACAGCTATCTGCCCCGATACCGCTGGTGGTACCGGCGGGGAGAAGCGTGGGAAGAGATCCCCCGTGAGCGTGTCCGTGTGGAACGGACCGTGGTCATCATCACCGGCCCGCTGCCCGATATGGCCTCTGATGGCTTCAACCTGCGCGCGGAACGCATTGAGACGGTCTTCCTCCGGGGCTTCTGCCCCGACCTTGAGTTGGACCTGAGCTGGATCCGCCCGGTTGAGGTCCACATGTTCGCGGGCGATGATCCCCGTCGGGTCGAAGAACAGCTCGGGGACGGCGCGCCCTGGGATCCCTTCCAGATCGCGCCGGTCGTGCCTCCGACCATCGGTCGGAAGTTTTATGTCGGCTCCGATCTGTTCGAGAACCGGCGCAAAACCCCGGTCTTGCTTGAGGTTGAGGTCGCCTTCGAGATGAACGGCGAGCCCATCGAAGAGCCCGCGGACCTGTATGCGCTCCAGATGACCTATCGGGCCGAAGACTCGTGGCGGGTCGTCTGGACCGAAGACAAGATTTTTAGCAAGTTCACCTTCGCAGACCTCGATGAAGAGGGGGCGAAGCGGGCCGGGCGCCGGAAGATTCGCATCGTCCTCGACCCAGACACCCAGCTGAAGGGGCTCGCCCGCCACACCATCAGCACGGTGGAGACGACGTGGATCCGGCTGGAGCTGATCAAGAGCAGCCTGACCGGTACCGACGAAGAGAAGAATCAGCATCCGATCATGCTTCGGATTTATGGGATGCGGCTGGGTGCGGATCGGGTCCTCGGCGATGAGACCTATGAAC
>JBCBLB010000735.1:0-4607 GCA_038520555.1 Myxococcota bacterium
AGCGCCACGAAGCTGAGGCTCAGGATCGGGACCAGAAGCCACCATCGGCGGTCGGCCCGGGTTCGCAGCCCGAGCCGCTCCCAGTCGGCACGGAGCAACACACAGGCCGTGCTGAGCAGCCCGCCCGCCGAGGTCCCGGCCAGCGAGGCCAGGATCGGGATGTCGCCTGAGGGCGTCCAGGTCCCGGTGGACAGCCGCACCGCGATCATCCCACCGAACAGGCTGCCCCAGATCAGGACGAGGAACACGTAGACGGCGTCTCGGATCCGCCACCGGATCGGGACCCTGCGGCCCATCCACGCCGTCGTTCCCAGAGCGACCGCTGCGACCGCGGTGGCCCCGACCAGTGAAAGGAGCAGATCGAGGTCCATCACCGTCAGCGGTTGATGCGCTCAGCGACTTCCACCAACAGGGTGGCGAGGCTGCCCTGCTCCGTCACGATGACCCGGGTCGGTCCGTTCTGGTACTGCGCGGCCAGCTCTGCTGGCTCACCCCGCATCCAGAGGATCACCACGTCGGAGTTCTCCAGGTCAGAGCGCACCTGGCTGGGCGTCCGGTTCGACAGCGTCGGCGCCAGCTGGAGGTGCAGCCCCTTGTGCTGAACGATCCCCCGCAACATCCGGTGATGCTTCGGCGTCCCCCCCACGATGCTCACCCGGGTCATCCCGTTGAGCAGGCAGGCATCCAAAAACAACCGCACCGCCCACTTGATGTCCGAGCCGCCGCACACCTCACACCGCTTCTTCGGGACCTTCAGCGGCGATCGGCCGCCCGGCGCCATCTCATGATGCGCGTCGCACAGCAACACCACCCGATCTTCGAGCCAGTGCAGCAGGGCGGCCGGATCGTCGGTCTGCAGCCGGACCAGCAGATCGCCGAGCTGGCGGGTCTCCAGCAGGCCACGGATGAGGAAGGTCGCCTCATCGGCGCCCTTGATGCCCCGCTGCTCAAGCACGTCCTCCAGCCGGGGAGAGCCGGGCTCTTCCGCGTTGGTGAGGCGGCGCTTGATCCGGTTGAGTTGAAGCTCCTGAGACTCCAGCTCCAGCTGCAGGCCCTCTGCACGGCCGATCGCCCCATCCCGCTCCGACTCCAGCTGCTGAAGCCGAAGGGAGAGCCGCTGACGGGCTTCGCGCTCTGCGTTGAGGTTGGTCTTGGCCGCAGAGAGCTGCTGCTGCAGCTCCTCCACCTGGCTGGCGAGCTGGGACGCGGTGGGCCGCTGGGTCCGCGGTTGAGGAGCCGGCTGGAGCGCCTGACGGGCGGCATCGCGCTGCTGTTGTGTGCGCTGGTTGGGCGGGGGCGGGGGCGCCGGCGGCTTCTTCTGGACTGATTTTTGAGGCTTCGCTGCGGTTCGTTTTGACTTCTTCTTGGATCGCGTGGGGCGGTTGCCCATGCGTCGGACGCCCATCTGGGACATCAAGTCTTCGAATGTGACGTCGCCGTCGCGGTTGCTCATGCGAGATCTCTCCCCCCGTGGATGACCGCAGACAGCGCGCTCAGAAGAACATGCGGCGCCAGTCCACGGGGTGGGATGTGGATGAAGGAGGTCCATTGGTTGGGGTCTTGCACGACGCCAACGGAATAGGTCCATGCATTACATACATATCGCCCAGCGTCCTCACCCACCACGCCCCCCAACGCCGCCGCCAGTACACCGGGCGGCGCGGTCATCCGTCGAATCGCAGGCCCATCTTCCTCCAACTGAGACCGTTTTTGACCGTCCACGTCTGCAAGCAGCGGATCCGCCACGTTCTGACCGACCGTCTCCACTGTGATCCACGTCCGCTTCGAGGCGACGCCCACGCCCACCACCCCGATCGGGTTGAGCGCGTCGATCCAATCAAAGGTCATGCGCGGGGCGCGGATGTAACTGACCGGCATGACGCGTCCGATGACCCGTACCCCCGCGATGGTCGCGCCGTCGACCCCGCGGGCGACCGCGGCGGCAGGGTTATCGACCACATCGAAAAACGGGCCGAAGCCTGCAACCAGGATGACCGGCAGGGACACCTCAGCTGTCCTTCGTGGACGCCACCCGAACCAGCAGCTCTTGAGAGTGAACCAGCGGCGTCGCCCGGAGGGTCATGACCACCCCCCGGCGTCCGGCGCGGATCTCGGTGAGCCGTTCGCCGCCGACCGGCGCCTGGATATAGCCGAGCAGGTGCCCCGGCCCGACCCGATCGCCCACCCGAACCTCAGGGACGAAGAAGCCCCCGCATGGTGCGCGGTGTGCTTCAACGCCGGCATGGCTGACGTCTGCGATGGTCGCCGGCGCGCCGAGCGCCGGCATCACCTGGAGGTGGGCGAGCAACCCCGACAGCCCGCGGGCCAGCATCGTCGAGAGCGACTTATCGAGCGAGATTCCGCGGCCACCGATCATATGGAGCGCCTTGCGCCCGGCCATCCGCCAGGCTCCGACCAGCCCGGTCGCCTGCAGCCGCGCGCCCGGTCGGCGCCAGACCACCGGGAGCCCCGTCGCCCGCGCCAACTCCAGCTCTGCCCCGCTCATCGGGGCACGAACCTGGGGAAGCTCCCGAACGTGCGGCGCGCCCGAGTGCACATCGACGCAGACGTCCGCGTCCGTGGCCTGGAACACGGCATGGGCGATCCGCTGGACCGCCGTGCCGTCCGGATCCCCGGGGAACACCCGATTGATGTCCTGGTCATCGAAGGGCCAGCGCTTTCGCCCCTCACCGGCGCCGAACGTATTGACCAACGGAAACAGGTGCACCGTCCCCCTGGGCCGCTGCACCCGGAGCGCGTTGATGAGCATGTTCACCGCATGCACGCTGTTGAGCTCGTTGCCGTGCAGACCCGCGACGATCGCGACCGAGGGGCTGCCCGAACCAAAGGTCAGCCGATGCAGCTCAAAGTCGCTCCGGTAGGGAGCTTCCAGCCGAAAAATTACGCTCATACCACCACCACTCGCGCCACCATGGTCCCCGGGAAGACGGTCGGGTGCTCACGAAGCGCCATCAACCGGCCAGCCGATGGGCTCACCAGCGTCTCCAGCGGCTCACCGGTCGTCGGCTCGATGACCACCCCAAGCGGATCGCCCGCCTGCACCTCTGCCCACAGCTGTCCTTGCGGCATAAACAACCCGCTGCGGCCCGCGCGAACCCGATGCACCTGCGCATCTTCAACCGTCACCGGTCGGGAGAGCGCTGCCCAATGAAACGGCAACAGGGTCTCAGGGAGGATCTTCAGCCCACACAGCAGGTTGAGCACCCCATCCCGCAAGTCCCGACCCACTTCGGTGGTCAGCCGGTTTCCTGATCCCCCTTCCAGGACGATGGTGCCCTTGAACTGATGGGCGAACGTCGACGGTGCGGCGGGCCCGGGGCTGCGCTTCCAGATCACCGCCACATTGGCGCCCTGCGCAAGGTCGGCGACCGCGGGGTCATGAGCAGAGACATGCGCCTGAGTGGCCTCCTGGAAGGAGGGCCGCGCGCCACGAAGCTCGATCACCTGATCGGCGCCCCGGACGTCCTGGCATAGCGCATACGCCGTCTGATCCGGCGGATGACCATCTTCGCGACCGGGAAACCGCCGGTTCAAATCCACATCAAACGAGGGCCAGCGGCGGCTGCCCCGCTCAGCGGCCAATGGGTTGACGCAGGGGTAGATGTCGACCGCCCCGGCCAGAGCATCTTCATGCTCAGCCAGAAACGCAGCGACGAGGTAGGCGACACGGACACCTTCTGGGGCGTCGCCGCGGATGCCCGCCACGATCGCTGCGCGCTTCCCCGCGGTGGGATCGCCGAACCGGCGCCGCGCGACTGCGACCGTTTCTCCAGAAGGTAACTCGATTTCAATCAGACTAGTCAGCTCAGACACAGCATAGATTGGGATAGGGTTCGCAGATCTCCAGGCATCTTCGCATACACGACGCCCAAACGGTGGGTTTTCCGAGGCCGCGCTGCGCGGGGTGGGATATCCTGTTCTCATGCTCTTGTCGGTGGTCCTGCCTACATTCCAACAAGCGCACCGGCTGCAACACACCTTCTCTGGTCTGCGGACGCTGCGACGACTGCTGCCTTATCCCCTCGAAGTCGTCGTGGTGGATCGCGGCAGCACAGACGGCACAGCAGAACGCTGTGAAGCAGCGGGGTTCCGCGTCCTGCGGCTCCGCGCCGGCGGATTCGGCGCCGCGATTCGGGCCGGAATGCTCGCGGCGCGCGGAATCTACCGCGCGCTCATCGACGGTGACTGGTCCATCCCCCCCGAACAGATGCTGATGCTGTTGCCGCCCGTACAGACCGGCTTCGACGTCACCATCGCCAGCCGGCATGCCAAAGGCGCCGTCCGCATCAACCAACCCCTCAGCGCCTATGCCATCAGCCGCGTCTTCAACCGGCTGGTTCGCTCCCTCGTCCTCCCCGACCACGCGGACACCCAGCTCAGCTTCAAGTGTTTCCGCGCCGAAGCGGCACGGGCCCTGTTCAGCCGCTGCCGCGAAGACAACGCGGTCATCCACGTTGAAGCCCTCGCGCTGGCCAAAGTGTTCGGACTCAACGTCGTCGAAGTCCCCGTCGACTGGACCTTCCCCCCGCGGATGGGCAGCACCATCGCCATCGACGGACCCGAAGCAGGCTTGCGAGCATCTGGGG
>JBCBLB010000567.1:0-6556 GCA_038520555.1 Myxococcota bacterium
GCTCCGATTGACAAAATTGTTTTCAATTCGAACTTTGATTCATCAATATTCTTCAATAAACACAATCCAACTGGACGGAGATATTATCCTTACCCTGGAAGGGAAGATGATGTATTTCAGGTACAGTATTGAGCACGTCAAACAGGCGCGAGTGATATGCTCGAGTGTGCTCATTAGACTTCGACATGATAAGGATAAGTAGCTCCACTGTTTGAAGCGGGTAGGTTCATGTGTGGGGCGACTTCTTCGGCTTTCGGGGCATCCTGATCTCCTCGTTGTGGAGGAATTACAAGAATGACGCTCATACACAAAATTTAATGCACTCTCGATCTCAAAACCGGATTGCTCGGTGGTTACTAATGAACCCACTATAGGAATGTAATGTATACAACATAATTTTAACAGTAATGCTATATAAAGGTTTTCGTATAAATTTGCTTTCTATCAATTGATTGCTTCAGGATTTATACATGTAAATTGATGATAGTGAAGTAGAGTATAGTACTCTTGTTCATTCAACCATTCTTGCTTCCAAAACCATCCTCAACGATCGCATCAATCTCCTCTCGTATTTCTTGTTTCTCCGATTCTGTAGGTGGTACATGCCAGATCGATTTTGAGAGCGCTTCCCACAGCGGAAGGAACGCGGTTCGGTCACAGGTCAGCCGGAGCGCCCGTTGGACCAGGGCGTCCTCCTGGTCTTCGGTGAGGGTGGGGAACGGCAGGTTGTTGAGCAGGAACTGGTTGAGGTTGGTGCCCATCCACAGCCGCGCCGCCTCATTGAACGCCTGAGAGTTGGCCACGGCGAGCAGGATCATCGCGCTCCGCGCCGATCGGTCTCCGGGGGTCATCTCGGTGAGGGCGCTGTTGCCCACGATCACGCCGGGCGGGAGCATCGCGAAGCATGACTTGTTCCGCTCTGCGGTGTGGATCGTGGCCCGCGCAGCGAGGCGAAAGTGTTCGCTTGCCGCCGCGGCGACCCGCCGTGGCCGATGGGGGCCCTGGGTCAGCGCGTCCTTGCGACACAGATACCGGGGCTGATCCTTGAGCCGGTCGGTATATTGGGTGAAGGTGCCTTTTTCGTGCACGACCAGCCACCCCTCGTCCATCAGCCTGGAGCGGAGGGGCTCCAGTCGGGGGCGGTCGTCTGCTTCGAGGACCTCACAGGAGGGGGTGAACCGGGGCGAGTCGAGGGTCATGTTCATCTCCTGGTACAGGGAGATGTTGTGTTTCTTCATCCAGTCGCCGCACCGCAGCCCGTTGTCCATCATGGCGGCGAGCCGGTCGCGTTGCGCAGCGCTCTCGACCTCGATGAGGGTGCCCAGCTCTGGCGACGCCTTCTGCAAAAAGGACCGTGACAGCGGAATCATCTCAGTCCTGTTGAGCTGCTTTGGGTCGGTGAGTCCGAAGGCGACGGAGATCGGCGCGGTGTCTTTCTGGCGCCTCGCCACGACGATACAGAAGCGGTGACTTCGGTTGATGTCGAAGATGCGGTCTGTGTTGATGAGGCCGACGCACTGCTCCCAGCCGCCCTGGTCGAGGAGCATCCGTCGGACCCCGACGGCGCCGGCGCTGGCGTAGACGGCGTTGGGGAGGATCATGCCCAGCCGCCCGCCGGGCCGGAGCAGCCGCCAGGCGCGCTCCAGAAAGTAGCGGTACAGGTCGGGGTGTCCGCCGCCGTACTGATGGTGGTAGGTCTGGTCGACGAAGCGGCGGAGCTGTTCGAACCCTTCGGCGTAGCGCTCCCACCGCCGGGTGATCTCTGGATCCTGGCGGAGGGCGCGGATCAGCGGCTTGCGCTCTCGGGCGGTGGGGGCGAGGAGCACCCGGGCGTCGAAGGTCGAGAAGAACTCTCGCTCCAGGGGGATGACCTTCTCCCAGGGAGGATTTCCGACCACGGCGTCGAAGGTTGCGGGCAGGTCGACGCCGAACCGGGCCCCACCCTGTAGGCTCTGGGCGGAATCATCGGGGAGGGCGCCGGTCAACGCGTCGCCGCATCGCAGGTTGGCGATCAGCTCTGGCGGGAGCGGTCCGTTGCCGCCGGATCGCCGCCATATCGCCCACCGGGCCAGCGCGACGGCGAGGGGCTCCCGATCGACGCCGAACAGCCGCTGACGGACGTCGCCGGGGCCCATCTTCTGCGCGCGGACGGCGCCGAGGAGGAAGTGTCCCGCCCCCATCGCCGGGTCGAGGATCCGCCGCGAGCCATCGTTCAGGGTGCGGTGCACCACGACGTCGACGAGGCCTTTGGGGGTGTAGTATGCGCCGCTGGCCTTCCGCCCGGCGTTGGCGGAGAGGTAGACCTGTCCGGCGTCGATGGGGGTCCCGCGCACGGTGACGTCTTCGGTGACGGTCTCCAGGACGCCGCGTCGGACCCGAACGAGCGGCACCGGGGCGCGCCGGGCTTCGAGGTCGAACAGTCCTTCAAGGGCGCGGCCGACGTCTTCCGGCGGCAGCGGTGAGAGGTCTGCGACGAGGGGCCTGAGCCCATCCGGGCAGGCTGCATCGGTCGAGAAGGTGGCAACGATGAGGGTGTTGAGCAGGCGTCTCCACGCGGCCTGTGGATCGTCGGTGTCCTGAATCAGGCTGGGGAGGGTCTTCTTCAGGCGCCGATGGAGGGCGGCGATCATGATCGCCACGTGCGGAGGGCGCGCCGCTGGTCGGGCGCAAGTCGGATCCGCGGCCTCCCGATGCGGAGCTGTGCCTGTGCGGCTTCGACGGACAGCCCGGGGTTGTGGCGCATCAGCCACGCAGCGGCGGCGGTGGCGCTTCGACCGTGCCCCATCATGCAGTGCACGTAGACGGGGCCATCGTGGATGTGTTCATCGATCCAGGCGACGGCCTGATCGAGCTGTGCATGGGTGGGGGCGGTTCCGTCGAGGACGGGCAGGTTGAGGAAGGGGACGTCGGGCATCCGCACCCCGTTGAATTCGGCGGTCATATCGAGGATCGCGCTGAGGGGCAGGTCGTTGAGCCGGGCGCGCTCTGCGGCCACGAGCCGCCGGCCGACGATGAGGTTGGGGGCGACGGTGTTCCAGGCGTCTTCGCCAGTGGACCACCGGCGTCCATAGAAGCTGACGGTGGCGAGGGCGTACCAGCTCCAGTGGAGGGGATACGCCCAGTGTGGGACGGTGCCATCGGGCCGCTTGCCGAAGATCCGGGGGCCTGCGCCCAGCCAGCCCGCGGCGGCGCCGAGGAGGCCGAGCGAGAAGAATCCGGTCAGCAGCGGGCCGTTGAGGAGCGCATGAGCTGCAGAGGACAGCGCCAGCGATAAAAACAGGATCCCCAGAACCATGGGCTCTTCTATTCACCCGGGAGCATGCTGACGATCTCGGAGATGGATTCAACCCGGGGTTGGGGGTAACCGAGGGCGAGCGGATGGCATATAACGCGACAGTGCCGAAGCCGATTCCACCACCACCGCCCCAACCTTCTGCGGAAGAGACCGTCCTCGCCGTGCGTTACGTGCGGGTGATGTCGTTTTGCGCCCTGGCGATCTTCCTGCTCCTCGCTTCGCGGTATCAACATGATGCGTTGATGACCGACTATGGTCGGGATGATGGGCCGAGCTGGGCGCTGTGGCGAGCCCGGGGGCTGGATGAAGCGGCGCTGCGGGCGCACGCGGGCGAAAAGCTGGTCTGGATGCTCGGCTCGTCGGTCATGCGGGAAAGCTTCGATGAAGCCTTTATCAACCAACAACTGACCGAACGGAAGAGCCCCTGGCGGGTGGTCAAGATCGGGATGCCGCGGGGCGCGGCGGGGATGGCGGTCGGGTTGATGGACGAGCTGCCGATCCGGGCGGGGGACCGGGTGATTCACTCTGTCGCGATCGACAATTTCCACCGGGACTGGATTGAGATGGTCGGTCTTCCGATCCGGATGGTGTCCCAGATGCGGTCACCGGCTGAGATCTGGGGTGTCGAAGAATTCCCTCTTCAGGAGCGGCTCGAAATCATCTCCGGCGTCCCCTACAACTTCTACCGCCACCATGAGTCGTATATGCAGGGACAGCTGCGGTGGTTCAAGGCGTTGGTGTGGCATCAGAAGATTCCCCGCAAACGTTCACCGAAGTATCACCTGACACACCGTAAGCTGATGCTGGCCGATTACTTCGGGTACAACCGCTCGCGGGGCTCGGATAGTCGGTTGTATGTGGCGGAGGATGAGCTGGACATGAGCCCATCACAATTCAACATGGCGGGGCTGGCGCAGCTGCGGGCGGATGTCGCGGCGAAGGGCGCAGAGCTGCGCTTGTTGGATGTCCCCTATCGTCAGGAATACCAGCTCAATTTGATGGATGAGGGGGTCCGGGCCATCTGGCAGCAGTGGCGGGCCGAGCAGCCTGAACTCAGTTATTTCCCTCAGCTCCCTGAAGATCACTACTATGACCTTCGTCATCCCAACCCACGTGGGCGCGCGGCATTGTCGCGCTATCTGCTGGATTGGATGGCGGAGACCCCGCGGGGTCGTCCCACTCCTCTGTTCTGGACGCCGGAGAAGCCGTAATGCAAGAGTCCATCGCATCCATCGTCGGTCCCTGTCGCCAGCTGGCTGCGAAGCCGACCATCCAGCTGGGTTGCCTGGTCGAGCTGGCCGGATCGATCGCGCTCACCGATGCGCAGATTGATGCCCTGACGCGCCCCGATCCCAGCAAACCGTACGGCCGCCGCGTCTTGATGGCCACCGATCGCCTTGAGGTGATGGTCGCCACCTGGACACCGGGCGTCTACTGTGCGCCGCATGACCACGGCGGCTCGGTCGGCGCGGTTCGGATCCTGCGCGGCGCGGCCGACCACCACATCTGGTCGCTGGAGACCGACCCGAAGCGCCGCCTGGCGCTTCGGCACCGCCACGTCGCTGAGCAGGGCGAGATCCTGGCCTGTGGGCCCGACACCATCCACTCGATGGCCTCTGCCGGTCCAAACCAGCCGATGGTGACGCTGCACCTGTACACCCAGTCGATCCCCTACATGGTCGTCTATGCTCCAGAGCAAGACGAGACGCTGTTGGTCGATGGGGGCTGCGGGGCCTGGATCCCGGATGACGCGCCGGAACTGATCGGGGCACGCATCCCTGGCATCTGGCGACGACATGAGATCGCCGATCGGTGGTCGGAGCGCCCGGCTACCCATTAAGACAGGGGGGATGGCAAAAAAAACCAGCCGCGCGCGGCAACAACGCGCTCTGCTCGCAGCGCAGACCCTCCGCATCCTTGAACGGGGGCGGTACACCAACGCAGATGGACGTGTCGTCGACATCAATGATGCGATAGACCGCGCGGTCCGTGGCACCCAGCTCGTCGCGCCGGACACCACACCCCGCCGGATCGCGCCGGTGACCACAGCAACGACGATAACGCTGAAGAATGAGACGACGTTACAGGCCGGACGGCGGCTGGTGGAGCAGGAAAACCGGGACGTCGTGATTCTCAATTTTGCGTCGGCGAAGAATCCCGGGGGCGGCTTCTTGAACGGCTCACAGGCGCAAGAGGAGTCGCTGGCCCGCTCCAGCGGTCTGTATGTTTGTCTATATGGAAGCCCGATGTATGCGCTGAATCGGCGGCGCAAGGATCCGACCTACAGCCACCATATGATCTATTCGCCGGGTGTACCCGTCTTTCGTGATGACGTGGGGCGGCTGCTGCCGCAGGACTGGCGCAGCGCGTTCATCACGTCGCCTGCGGTCAACGCGGGCGTCGCGCGAAAGCGCGGAGTGTCAACACGTCGAATCAATTCGTTGATGAAAGAACGGGCGCATCGGTTGTTACGTCTGGGGGCACAACACGGGCACCGAACCGTTGTCCTTGGGGCATGGGGATGTGGCGTTTTTCGGAATGATCCATCGATGGTTGCCAATATGTTCCTCGACCTGCTCCAGGGGGAGCTGGCCGGCCTCTACGAGTCCGCACACTTTGCGGTATATGACACCCGAAATGGACGATTCATCTCTGCGTTCCGCGCTGCCTTGGGCGATGCTGCCGATCAGGGCGCCTGATCAAACGACGTGATGGTCTCAAATCCATGACCCTCAGGGAGCGGGGCGGTCCCGGGACGAATCGACAGGATGACGGAAACACCGGCCGCTGACGCGGCCTGGGCTTCCGCAAGGCTGTCGGTCAAGAACCGTATTTCACCGGGCATACAGCCGATATCTGCGGCGATTCCCGCGTAGCTCGGGGCGTCTTTCTTCGAGCCGATGCGGGTGTCATAGTGTCCCTTAAAAAACGGGAGCAGATCGCCAGCGACCGAGTGCCCGAACAGAAGCTTCTGGGCGTGCACCGAGCCTGACGAGTAGATGTAGATCGACCGCCCGGCGTCGGTCCATCGTTGCAGCGCCGGCACGACGTCGTCGTAGACGTGTCCTTTGATGGCGCCGCGGTGATAGGCGTCCGCCCAGATCTTGCCCTGGAGGGCTTTGAGGCCGGTGGTCTTCCGGTCGTGGTCCATCTGCCAGGTGAGGTTGTCGAGAATGGCGCGCTGAAGCTTTTCGATGGAGCCGGCGGCGGGGATGCGGGGCGGGTTGAGTCCGGCCGCATGATCAGCCTCAGACTGCCGCC
>JBCBLB010000851.1:0-3642 GCA_038520555.1 Myxococcota bacterium
CACGTTGGCGGGCTTCAGGTCGCGGTGGAGCACCGCCGGAGAGCGCTCATGCAGATACACCAGCGTCCCCAGCAGCTCCTCCATGATATCGAGCACTTCGGCACGAGAGTACCGCCGCGTCTTCGCTTCTTCGAGCAGGGTCGGCCCAGGGACGTGCTCCTCGATAAGACACATCGCATGATGACGGCCCTGCCGGGTCCAGAAGTGGTCAATGTAGGTCGGCACCCCCGGGTGAGAGAGCTGCTGAAGGACCTCTGCCTCGCGCACCATCCGCGCCCGCGCCTGCAGATCGCCTGCCCGCCAGGGCAGCTCCTTGATGGCGACGGTCTGCGCTTCGTGCGCGTCCCAGGCCAGCCAGGTGGTCGACGACTCGCCGGTGCCCAGGCGCCGCATCAGGCGATATCGGTCTTGTAACGCCGCCGGCTGGCCACACACCGTGCAGGGATCGGCGGCGGTCTGCTCGCCACAAGTCGCACAGAGCCAGATTTCAGGATCGGAGAACATGCCGAACTCGGAGACGCTGAGGGTACATCATCGATCTAATCCCCTCTTCGGAAACGCCTCCCCCCATCTGTCGGAAGGTTACTCCTGCGCTTCGATTCGGTCGAGGCGATCGCGCAGCTTCCGGTTCTCTTCGCGGATCGCGTCCACAGTGTCGCGGATGTTGTTGAGGCCTTCTGCGGAGGTTCGGCCGGCCTGGGCCCGTTTCGCGGCTTCATAGGCGCTCCGCTGGAGGCGGCCGTCCAGATCGGTCTCATGGATCTGCCGGAGGATGCCCAGGCCGCGGGCGTCTGCAGCGATACCCAGGGCGCCGATGGCCGCATACCGGACCCGGAACGGGCCGGAGCGGGCCAGGACGACGAGCCGATCAACCGCATCCCGTCGCACTGCTTCATCTGCGATCTGGTCGGCGAGGCGCCCGAGCCCCGCCGCGGCAGTGGCCCGGACCCGCTGGGTGGCGGTCTCTTCCGTCGCCGACAGCAGGTATGGCAGCGCCGCCGGGTCGCGGGTGTACGACATCCCCTCCAGCGCGCGACAGCGTAGGGTGTCCCCCCAGCTCTTGGCGTTGAGGTGCTCGGCCAGCAGCGCAACCGCGCCTTCGGCCCGCTGCAACCCCAGCCCACGCAGCAGCGCCCCTTCGACGAACAGCGAGGGCTCCTCGTTCCGCCCCAACCGCTCCTCGAACGCATCGGCGACAACGTCATCTTTGATGGACGCGACCGCGTCGACGATCGCCCGCCGGGCCTGGGGGGATGCGTCATCCATCGCATCCAGCAACGCCTCGCGATCGGCGGGATCCGCGTGCTTGCCCAACAACGCAGCGATCCGGGCGCGGACCGCATGGTGCGCGTCCTGGCCCAGGGCTGACCGCAAGCCCGCCCGTGCTTTCCGAGACGCCTGCTTCGACAGCGCCTCTGCAGCGAAGATCCGACTGACCGGGTCCGGGCTGTGGTGGAGCTGGTCGAGGAGCATGCCCACCGGCGCTTTCATGCTCAACGCACACAGAACCGACAGCTGGGGGTTGACCTCAACCCGATCGGGCAGCAACGCGCAGGGCAGCGACCACGTCCGCTCCCGCTCCGCGACCGGGAGGGCGTAGACGGTCACCACATCCCCCTGCACCACCCGGATCTCCAGCGGGAAGGCGAAGGCTTCGGCGACCGCCTCGCCGGACTGGGTCTGCTTGACGGCCACGTTGAGGGCGCCGTCGGTGTGGCTGATGGTCACATCCAGCTCAGGGTGTCCGGCGCCGAAGACATATTGCTGGAAAAATCCATCGAGGTTCTGGCCCGAAGCGTCTTCGAGCGCCCGCTGGAAGTGCCGGGTGTGCACCGGTTGGAGCCGATGCCGCTCCAGATACAGCCTCACACCAGCCCAGAACGCCGCTTCTCCCAGGATGGTGCGCAAGGTATGGATCACCAGCGCGCCCTTCTCATAGAGGTGGCGGTCGAACAGGTCGATGGGCGAACGGTACCGATAATTGACGATGGTTCGGCGGTACCGACTCCCCTCTTCGGCGAAGTAGCCACTCATCTGCCGATACAGCCACAGCCGGGCCTCATCGGCGCCGTCCACATGTCCCCGCCACAGGCTCTCCGTGTAGGTCGCCCACCCTTCGTTGAGCCACGCCTGGCTCCAGTCCTGGCAGGTGACGAGGTCGCCGAACCACTGGTGACCCAGCTCGTGAGCGATCAGATCTTCCATCTCAGCGTCGAGAGCGGCGCGTTCGTCCACCAGCGCGAGGTCGAGCAAGGTGGTCGCCGCGACGTTCTCCATCCCCCCAAAGATAAAGTCATCGACGACGACCTGATCGTAGCGGGCCCAGGGGTAATCGACGCCAAACCGTGCAGAGAAGAAGTTGATCATCTGTGGGGTGCGCCGGAAAGCAGGCGTGAACAGACCCGGGTCGGTCCCGGCCCTGGCGAGGAACCGAACGGGGACCGCCGCCCCCGCCGCCTCAACCACCATCAAATCAGCGACCACGACGGTGACAAGGTAGGCGGGGATCGGATCGTCCTGGCGCCAGACCCACAGACCGCCGGACCGCTCAGCGAGGACGCCGTTGGAGACGGTGGTCCATCCTGCGCCGACCTGAAGGCGGATGGTGAACCGGCTCCGGGCGGAGGGATAGTCGATACATGGAAACAGATAATGCGCGTTTTCGTCCTGGCACTGGCTCCAGACCATGGGCGATCGGTGGGGGGCCGCGGGGGTGGGTCCGGTAAAGTACAACCCACGAGAGACCGCGCCGCCGGCATAGGCGATCCGCACTGCGCCGCCGTCCTCTGGAACGCCATCGATGATAAGGTGATCGTCGATGTGACGCCAGGCAAGCGCGCGGCCGCCGAAGGTCACAGAGGAGACGGTCAGCTCTTCGCTGAGGTCGAGGCGGATCTCCCCCAGGCCAGCAGGGAGAGGACGGATCTCCAGGATCGCGACCCCGTTCAATCCGGGCGTTCGGGGATCCAGCTGGAGTGTCAGATCGATATGGTCGATGCGGAACGCACGGCTGATGCCATAGCTGGGCTGGACACCGGGTTCCGCGAAGGCACGTCCGGGGCGGAGGCCGTAGCCGAACAGCCGCGCCTCCGCGGCGTGTCCCTTGTCCACAAGCTCATGTCCGCCAGCCATCTTGACTCCTCATCGAATTGGTGAGCGCCCGACCGGCTCTATCGCAGGACGGGCGCCACAGGCGAGCCAACTTTCCGTCAGGGCTCAGTCTTCATCGACGAATTCGACGTCCCCTTCCAGCTCAGCGGGATCGATCTCGTTGCCGTCTTCATCGACGTAGACCACCTCTTCCTCACCTTCCAGCTCAGCGGGATCGATCTCATTGCCGTCTTCATCGACATAGACCACCTCTTCGTCGCCCCCAAGCTCAGCGGGATCGATCTCGTTGCCGTCCTCATCGACGTAGACCACCTCTTCCTCACCTTCTGCGAGGTCTTCAGCGGGGATCTCATTGCCGTCTTCGTCGACATAGACCACCTCTTCACCCTCCCCGATATCTTCGGCGGGGATCTCATTGCCGTCCTCATCGACGTAGACGACTTCTGCTTCACCTTCTGCGAGGTCTTCCGCGAGGTCTTCAGCGGGGATCTCATTGCCGTCTTCGTCGACATAGACCACCTCTTCACCCTC
>JBCBLB010000638.1:0-5574 GCA_038520555.1 Myxococcota bacterium
CCCATCCGGGCAGAGACCCGCGGCAGAAAGCGGAGCGGCGTCGGCAACCGGGACAGCGTCAGCGGGCGAATCAAATCAACCTCCTACGCTCGCGGAGATAGCGCGTTCAGCCCTGTCGGGCCCGCCATTCTGTTCGGTGTAGGCGATACAGCATGTGCCGGCGCAGGCGGTGACCCTCGGGGACCGCGGGGTGATCGAAGTCTTCGCGCGGATTGCGGCGCATCCCCAGCCGCTCCATCACCCGCCAGGAGGGCCGGTTCAGCAGGGCCGTGAAGGAGACGATCTCATCGAGCTTCGCTTCGGTGAAGCCGTATCGGAGCGCGCCCTGTGCGGCTTCGGTGGCCAGCCCCTGCCCCCACCATGCCGCCGCCATCCGCCATCCGATCTCCACCGCCGGCGCGAAGGCGGCGTCGAAGTTCACCGTCTTCAGGCCGACCATCCCGACGAACGGGGCGTCGTCGGGCACCTCGACCGCCCACAGCCCGAAGCCGTGCTGGTCGAAGTGCGTGCGGATCTTGTCGAGGAACCGGGCGCTCTGCTCGCGCGTCAGCCGCTCGGGGAAGTGCTCCATGACGACGGGATCTGCGTTGAGCGCTGCGAAGGCGTCCAGGTCGTCGTCTCGCCACCGGCGGAGCAGCAGCCGGTCGGTGCGGATCATTGGTTCAGCCCGCCGATGGCTGCGAGGCTTTCGTCATCATTGCGCCAGAACCAGACCAGCGCCGAGCGCCGGCCGGCGACGACCTCCAGCAGCCGCGGGCCGTCTGGGACCGGGTCCCGGTGGATGCGGAGGACGACGTCCCCCGCCGCCAGACCCGCGGCCGCCGCGGGGCTCTCCGGGGCGACGGAGAGCACGATCAGGCCAGGGCCCTTGTCCTCAGGCAGGACCACCCCATACTCTGAGAGCCGGGTCTCGTTCGCCTCGGCGAGGAGCATCCCGCCCCACTCGACGGCGCCGATGGGGACCTCGAAGGTGGGGTTGTCGACGACGGGCTGGCCATCGCTCGACGTGGTGAGGATCACCCGCTGCTCGACGCCGCCCCGCTCGAAGATGACGTTCATCTTGACCCGGGGCCCGCGCGCGAGGACGATCCCGCGGAGGTCGTCGCTGCCGCCGATGGCCTCTTCATCGACGGAGAGGATCACGTCCCCCCGCCGAAGGCCGGCGTTCTCAGCGGGGCTCTCGGCGATGACATGGGTGATCTCAGCGCCGGGGCGAGGATGGTCGGGCGTGGGCGGCGCGTCCCGGGTGGCGACCCCGATGCTGGCCCGTGCGACCCGGCCATGGTCGAGCAGCTCCTGGGTGATCCGCCAGGCCATGTTGGAGGGGATGGCGAAGGAGATGCCCGCGTTCTGCACCGACCCGCCCTCCGGCGTGTAGATGGCGGTGTTGATGCCGATGACCTCACCGTCGAGGTTGAACAGCGGCCCGCCCGAAGAGCCCGGGTTCACCGCGGCGTCGGTCTGGATGTAGTCCTGGATCTCTTCCCGAACGAGGTTCCGTCGCCCGCGGGCGCTGACGATGCCGGCGGTGACGGTGAACTGGAAGTCGAAGGGGTGGCCGATGGCCAGCACCCAGTTGCCGATGCGGACGCCGTCGCTGTCACCGATCGCGGCGGTCGGGAACGGCCCCTCCCCCACGATCTGCAGCACCGCGACGTCGGTTCGTGGGTCCGTGCCGACCAGCGAGGCGGCGTAGGTCCGCTTGTCCCACAGGGTGACCTGGATGTTGTGGGCGCCGCTGATGACGTGGTGGTTGGTGAGCACCAGCCCGCCGTCCCGGATGATGACGCCGCTGCCCGAAGACGTCGACCAGCCCATCTGCGGGCGCTCCAGCGTGGGCAGCGCATAGTCGAGCTGAAGCTGCTGCAGTCCGAGCGACAACGGGCGCGCCTTGTCGGCCTGGATGTACACCGTCGCTGGCCCCACGCGCTCCGCGACGTCGGCGAAGGCGTCCCCCAGCGCGCGGGCGGTCGCTGCAGATCGCGGGTCGGCCTGCGCCATCATGGGAGCGAGCAGCGCACACAACAACCCGGGAAGGATCCACCTCGTCACATCTTCAATCTAGCCGATTACAATCCCTCCCGGGGAGGGAAGCCGATGACACAGCCGCGCACGACTCGACTGGAGGAGATCCTCCTCGAACAGATCCTCCAGCGCAACAGCGGCGCGCTTGAGGTGGTCGCCGGCCCGCAGCGGCGGATCTTCTTCTTCGAAGAGGGGCGGCTGGTCTCGACGCGCTCGAACCTCGTCAGCGAAGGCGCGCCCGCGATCATCGCTGCGATGCCTGACGCGTCTTCGACCGATCGGTTGCGGGCGCACGCCGCCCGCCGCGTCGCTGGCGCCCTGGCGCTCTCCAACCCGACCTGGAACTTCGCGTCTCAGGCCGCGACGGATTCTCGGTTGCCGTTGCAGACGACGCCGATCATGCTCGACGCCCTGGCAGAGGCGCACGATTTCAGCGCGCTGCGGCAGATGGTCGCGCCGTTGCTCGTCGGCCACCCGAAGAAGCGCAGCGATGAGAGGGTGCAGCTGGACGGACACCCTGCGCTGAGCGCGTACCTGGATGGGTTGGATGGGACGGCAGCGGGAGAGATGGTCCTCACCCAGTCCCCCGCCGCGCCCGAGCAGACCCTGGCGGCGATGTGGTGGTCGTGGAAGATGGGGTGGTTGGCGCCCGGAGAGCCCGCCGATGGCTTGAACGGGGTCCTCGACTTTGACCTGGACGCCCTCTTGGAGGAAGAGATCAACCGCGTCTCCGCCGCGGCGCCGGCCGCAGAGGCGATCATGCCCGCTGGGAAGCGCGCTCGGGGGATCTCGGCGGCGTCTCGGCTCGATGAGCTGGCCCGTCGGATCGAACCGGCAGAGAACCACTTTATCGTCCTCGGGTTGCCATGGGACGCCGACGTCGATGACTTCAAGCGCGCCTACCGGGAGCTGGCCCGCGACCTGCACCCCGACCGATTTGCCCAGGACGGGGCCGAGCGCCAGGATCTCGCCGCTCGGATGTTCGACAGGGCCCGCGCCGCCTGGGAAGTCATCGGCGATCCCGACAAGCGAAGGGCGTACACCGATCAGGTCATCCATGGCAAGAAGAGCGAGGAAGAAGAAGCCATGGAGCAGCTGGAGGCGTACTGGGCCGCCGAGTCGGACTTCAAGCGCGGCCTCGCCGCCTTCAATCAGGGCCAGATCAGCGTCGCGCACGAAGCCTTCAGCAGCGCCGTCGCCGCCGCTCCGGATGAGCTGGAGTTCCGCGCCTACCACGCCTACACCTCGTTTGTGCTCATCCGCGGCCGCGACCCCGCCGAGGCGCAGATGCACATCAACACGATCAAAGAGGTCATTGAGCTCAACAAGCAGCAGGAGCGCAAGCTCGACAGCGCCTGGACGCTGCTGGGGCGGTGTTATCGCGAGCGCGGGCAGATGGACCGCGCCCACGTCGCCTTCCTCAAGGCCCTCAAGATCAACCCCGCCAACGCAGACGCCAACCTGGAGCTGCGCCGGCTGACCCAGAAGAAAGAAGAGAAGAACAGCTCGTTCCTCTCCCGACTGTTCGGCGGCTCGTCCAAAAAGTAAGGCGGGCTCACGCCGCGACGATGATCAGGTCTTCATGACGGGCGCCTGGCAGCGGCGCCTGGCAGCGGCGCCTGGCAGCGGGCGAGGTGTGTTGCCAGGGCGTCGGGGAGCGGGGCTTCGACGGTCGGGTAGCCGGGAACGGTGAGGCGGGCGGCGTGTAGCCAGAGCCGATCCGGGGCATCGGGGAGCGACGGGTGGCGTCGGCTGCGATAGCGGGGGTCGCCGAGGATCGGGTGGCGGATATGCAGCAGGTGGCGGCGGAGCTGGTGCGTGCGCCCCGTCTGGGGACGCAGCGCGAGCAGGCTGAGGATCTGGCCGCCACAGACCATCTCGGACTCTCGTACGATATCGGTGATCGCAGGCTGGTCGTCGATGGGGACGCTGATCGTGCCCGAAGGACGCATCCGGCCATATACCAGCGCGAGGTAGACCTTCTCCACCGCGTGCCGTTCAAACCAGCCCGATGCTTCTGCCCGGCGAGCCCGATCAGCGCACAGGATCACGCCAGAGGTGCTGGCATCGAGGCGGTGGACCGGGCGGGCGTCGCGCAGCAGCCTGCCCTGTGTTTTCAGCCAACCGATCAGGTCGGGGCGGCCTTCCGCGGTGCGATGGGTTGGCATGCCCGCCGGTTTGTCCACAAAGGCGAGCCCATCGCGGTGGGTCAGCAGCCGAGGGGAGGTGGTCTGAGCCGTGCGCATCGATGGGCTCCAGCGCTGCAGAGGATAAGGAGAGGGTACGGGATCTCGTTCAACGTTCGGGTGGTTGTATGTTCGCGTTTCTGATGACGCTCGTCCTGTCCGCAGATGCAGATGCTGCCCGTGCGCCGATCCGGTGTCCGCGCGGCACCCGGATCGCACTGCGAAAGCACGAGATCGGCTGCCGCCGGTGGCGGTCGAAGATCGCGCACGGACCACAGATCAAAACGCATCCGCGGGGCGCACCGTGGCGGCTCGCATCGGATGGACACTTCGCGGACGGTCAGCTCCATGGCACCTGGACCGAATGGTTTCCCAACGGCCAGGTTCGGACCACAGGCACCTGGGATCGGGGGGTGCGGGTCGGGCTCTGGCGAGAGTGGCACCCCAACGGGACGCTCCGTTGGGCTCGGGCCTATGACGCCCAGGGGCGGCTGCATGGCGCCGAGCTGCGATGGTACGACAACGGTGATCGCAGTGAGATCGCAGAACACATCCATGGCCAGCGGATCGGGGCGTGGATGCGGTGGCGCGCTGATGGCTTGCTGCTGCTCCATGAAGAGTTCGACCATTGTGGGCGGCTCATGAATATGCCCGTCGATGGCCACCGGCATGGCATGAGCGCGGATATCCATCGCGTCCAGCCGCCGCCGCTGGGGCTCGGACACTGCCAGTGAGGATCACTCCGGCCGGGGCAGGCTGCACCGGAGGTGCTCGAACGAGTTCGGCATCAGCGTGGGGATTCGGGCTTCTTCGCCGTCTTCATTGACCAGCCAGACGTCGGTGAGGTTGATCATGCCCCGCTGCTCCCAGTCGATGATGGCGTATAGCCCCAGGCCCTCGCGCGCGGTGTAGACCTGATCGTAGGAGATGATCGGCTCCGCCACACAGCCGCTGCCCTCAACCAGCCGTGTACCTGTCCACACCCGCACCCCGCGGACGTCGATCGGAAAGTGATCTTCGTCGCCGTAGGCAGGCGTCTTCTCAAAGGGGAGGTCAAACTGGATGCTCATCCGCAAGCTGCCAGGATCATTCCGGAAGACCACCTCCATCTCGCCAGTCGGCAGTCTATCCTTCCAATATTCGACGCCATAGTAGACGTCGAAGTCCTCCGCCATGAACTCGGGGAGGCCCGGCTCCGTGCCCGTCTCGCCGGCCGCCGGGTCGATGCCCGTGTCCGCAGCGGGCTGGCAGGCGGTGAGGATCAGAAGTCCAGCGGTTCGCATCCCAGATCCCCATAGTACGTCGGGAGGTAACCGCCGACGTAGCACCGGCCGCTTGTCTCCTCCTCCAGGTAGTAGGTCAG